>NZ_JBHYIK010000018.1:12941-75375 GCF_042739735.1 Amycolatopsis sp. NPDC059027
CCCCAACCCCGCCGGCCCCCCGCCGGGTCAATCGCCTTTCGGGCCACCTTCGGGGCGTCGCCCGCCGTTTGGGTGGCCTTAACGGCAGGTCAGGAAGCGGGGGTGACGGGCAGACGGAGGGCACCGGGGGCGTCGTGCGGGACGACGGGGTTCTTCGGGGCGATCGGGGTGAGCCGCCGGTAGGCGGAGCCGAGCGGTGGGCGTGGGTCGGGCTCGCCTTTGTTGGGCCACAAGGACATCGCGCGCTCGGCCTGCGCCGTGATCGTCAGCGACGGGTTCACGCCGAGGTTCGCCGAGATCGCCGAACCGTCCGCGATGTGCAGCCCCGGATGCCCGAACAGCCGCTGGTACGGATCGACGACACCGCTGCCGGCCGAGTCGCCGATCGCGCAGCCGCCGATGAAATGCCCGGTGACCGGGATGTTCGCCAGCTCCGTCCACGCGCCCTGCGGCAGGCCGTCGATCTTCTCCGCGACCCGTCGCGCGATCTCGTGCCCGGCCGGGATCCACTCCGGGTTCGGCTCGCCCTCGCCCTGTTTCGTGCTCATGTGGCGGCCGAACAGGCCCCGTTTCGTATACGTGGTCACGGAGTTGTTCAGCGTCTGCATCACCAGCAGCCCGACCGTCCGCTCCGACCAGTGCCGCGGGTTGTGCAGCCGGACGACGTCCCGCCATTGTTTCCGGAGCTGACGCAGGCCGAGCACCCAGCGCCGTTTGCCGGTCTCGGCGTCGACGAGCACGGTGGTCAGCAGGCTCATGAAGTTGCTGCCCTTGCCGTAGCGCACCGGCTCGACGTGGGTCACCGCGTCCGGATGGATCGACGACGTGATCGCGACGCCACGGGTGAAGTCGTTGTCCTTGCGAAGCGACTTCGCCGCCAGCACGGCCTCGGAGTTCGTGCGCGCCAGCAAACCCAAACGCTCCGACACCTTCGGCAGCACTCCGGTGTCCCGCAGTCGATGCAGAAGCCGTTGTGTACCAAGGGAAGCGGCCGCGAATACGACCTGCTCGGCGGTGAACGTCCGCTGCTGCTTGCGGACCCACCGGCCGGTGCGTTCGGTGTCGACCGCGTACCCGCCGTCGATCGGCCGCGCGGATATCGCCGTGGTCAGCGGATGCACCTTGGCCCCGGCGCGTTCGGCCAGGTAGAGGTAGTTCTTGACGGTCGTGTTCTTCGCCCCGACGCGGCAGCCGGTCATGCATTCGCCGCACAGCGTGCAGGTGTGCCGCGAGGGCCCGGCGCCGCCGAAGAACGGATCGGGCACCTCACCGGGTTTCGTGCCCGCCTCGCCGAAATACACGCCGACTGGCGTGCGATGGTAGGTGTGGCCGATGCCCATGTCGTCCGCGACCTCGCGCAGCACCCGGTCGGCCGGGGTCGTCGCGGGGTTCTCGACGACGCCGAGCATGCGCTTGGCCTGGTCGTAGTACGGCGCCAGCTCGGACTTCCAGTCGGTGATGTGCGCCCACTGCGGGTCGCGGTAGAAGGCGTCGGGCGGCTCGTAGAGCGTGTTGGCATAGACGAGCGAACCGCCGCCGACGCCGGAGCCGCTCATCACGAACGTGTTCTTGAGCAACGTCAGCCGCTGGATGCCGAAACAGCCGAATCTGGGCGCCCACAAGTACTTCCGGACCCGCCACGAGGTCTTCGCGAACTCGTGGTCGGCGAACCGGCGGCCGGTCTCCAGCACGCCGACGCGGTAGCCCTTCTCGGTCAGCCGCAACGCGGT
The DNA here is from genome assembly GCF_042739735.1 of Amycolatopsis sp. NPDC059027. Classification (NCBI taxonomy): domain Bacteria; kingdom Bacillati; phylum Actinomycetota; class Actinomycetes; order Pseudonocardiales; family Pseudonocardiaceae; genus Amycolatopsis; species Amycolatopsis sp. NPDC059027. Next base: position 14,672 of record NZ_JBHYIK010000018.1, read on the forward strand.
GACGCTGCCGCCGAACCCCGAGCCGATGACCAGGACGTCGTAATCGAAGGCGTTCATCGGGAGCTCACCATCCGGTAGTCGGCCGCGTCGAAGCGGCGGGTGCGGCGGTCGTACTCGGTGACCAGGCCGGGCCAGTTCGTCGTGACCCGCCCGTCGGCCTGGCGGTACCAGCTCGTGCAGTCCGACCAGACGCTGTGCCCGAGCCGCCGCTGGACTTCCTTGTCGTACTGCTCCTCGACCTCGGGCCGGACGTCCACATAGGACATATCGGGCCGGGCGAGGTGCTCGACGGCCTGGCGGATGTACCGGGCCTGCCGCTCGATCATGTAGATGATGGAACCCGCGCCGAGGTTGGTGTTCGGTCCGTAGACGCAGAAGAGGTTCGGGAACCCGGGCACCGTCATGCCCAGATACGCGCGCGCCCCACCGGCCCACTCGTCCTGCAACGACCGGCCGCCGAGCCCGAGCACCTTGAGCCTGCCCAGGAAATCGGTCGCCGCGAACCCGGTTCCGTAGATGAGAACGTCCGCCTCGTGCTCGACGCCGTCCGCGGTCCGCACCCCGCGCGGGGTGACCTCGGCGATTTTGTCGGTGCTGACTGTTACGTTCGGCTGTGCGAGAGTCGGGAGGTAGTCGTTGGTGAAGAGAATCCGTTTGCAACCCAGGGGATAGGAAGGGGTGATCTTCTTGCGCAGCAAGGGATCCTTGATGTAGCGGCGGCGCAGCTGGGCCGTGCGCAGCTCGAAGATCTTGGCCAGCACGGGATGCCGTGTCATCCCGTAGGTCGCGTACTCGGCGAGCAGGAAGATGCGCAGCCTGCCGAACAGCTGCGTGGGTGGCACGTGCTCGAAAAGCCACTTCTGCCAGCGGCGGTAGGTCGTGTCGTGCTTGGCCATGATGTACGGCGGCGTCCGCTGGAAGATCGTGAGCCTGCCCGCCTGGCGTTGCACCGTGGGCACGAACTGGATCGCGCTCGCGCCGGTCCCGATCACGAGCACGCGCTTGCCGCGCAGATCGCAGTCGTGGTCCCACTGCGCGGAGTGGAAACTCGTGCCCTCGAACGTGTCGCGCCCCGGGATGTCCGGCCACGCGGGCCGGGAAAGCTGCCCGACGGCGGGCACGAACACGTCGGCCTCATACGTCTCGCCGCCGCTCGTTTCGACGCGCCACTTGCCCCGCGCCTCGTCGAACGCCGCGCCGGTGACCTCGGTGCCGTACCGGATATGCGGTCCGAGCCCGTACTTGGCGATGACGCGCTTGAGGTACGCGTGGATGTCGGGCTGCTGCGAGTAACGCTGTGGCCAGTGCGGGTTGGGCTCGTAGGAGAAGGAGTACAGCGGCGACGGGATGTCGCAGGCCGCGCCAGGGTAGGTGTTCTCCCGCCAGACACCGCCGGGCTCACTCGCGCTCTCGAGCACCGTGAAGTTGCCGAACCCCGCGCGCTTGAGCTCGACCGCCGTCCCGACCCCGCCGAACCCGGTGCCCACGATCACCACCGACGGTCCCGCCGCCGTCGTCCTCTTCGACTCCGCCGCACTGCTCATTCCAGGGAAGCTACCCAGCTCACGCCTGGTCCGGTAGGACACGACCGGTCACCCGATCGAGATTTCCGGCCAGCTTTGCGGTACCCCGGCGCGTCGGCCAGATGCGTGTGCGGCGAAGTGGCGCACGAGGTGCGCGAGTACTCTTGGCTTACTTTTAGTCACTTTCTGTAGTTATCGGAAATGCTAGGGTCACCTGTGGCGATGGTGGACTGGGGAACAGTGCCAGCTTGGGTATCCGCCGGATCGTTTCTGCTCGGATACATCGTGTTCGTTCGTGATCGCCGGGAACGACAGCGGCGGCAGGTCGAGAAAGTCGGCTTGTGGGCTGACGATTTCGGCCTCGATCCCCTGGGGGGTAATACCACACCGATGTTCTTGGTCAAGAACGACAGCGGACTGCCCATCCAGATCGTCGAGCTCCGGTATGTCATAGCCGCGACGGTCGAACGGTGGAACCTTGAATCGATGGTGCCGGTGGCGAGGTCATGGAACTACCGGTCCTCGATCTGGGTGTTCAAGAACGTCGGCATCATAGAACCCGGCCTTGGCGAAGCTGTGAAGCTGGCGGGAACTCCCGTCTTGCGCAACGACCTGCTTCTGGAGCTCCTCGCGATCGTGCCACGGAGTAATGACTGGGGTGGATACTCACACACGTTCGATATAAATCGGTGGCGTGTGGACGTGGTTCGTGTCGTGTTCGAAGACAATTCCGGTCGCCGCTGGTATTTCAACACCACCAGCGGCAAGGGGGTGCGGCCTTATCGTCGCCGAAACTTCTACGTGGATTTGCTGTCCGACCCGAATCGAGGAGCCGATCACTGGCACACGCCTCGGTCCCGCTTGGTCGCCCGGCTGGTCTACGCCGCCCGCCGCAAGGTGCCGAAGGATTACGGCGGTGAACTGCGCCAGATGAGACGTGTGGATGAGCAGAAGAATGATCCTGAGGAGTCCGCCTGACAACCTCCCGTCCTACTATCCATTCTCAGGACACGGGGTCGAAGCGGATCTCGTGGGATTCCGCATTCGGTTCGGCCCAGCGCAGCAGCCGGGCGGCCGCGCTCTCCAACGCAGAGGCGTCCCGCTTCGGCAGCCGTTCGAACGGCGTCACGGTCAGCGCCGCGACGCGCCGCGCGGTCTTGATCTCCCAGAAGCCGCGGACGTACCCACCGGTCAGCACGGTGCCCTTGACCAGGCCGTTCTGCGTGATGACGCGTTTCCGGTACTCGTCGCTGATCATCCGCGTCCGTGCCGCGTACGAAAGCAGGGTCTGGTCGAACGGGCCCAGGAGACGTGGCGGAGCGGGCGTGTCGTCGGGCGGCAGCGGTGCGTCGGGCAGGTCGAACAGCTCGCGGCCGTCCGGATCGCGGAACACCCGCAGCCGCGAACGCATGTCGTCGACGACCTCGCCGAGCCGGGTGACGCCCGCCCACGTCTGCGCGTCCGCGACCGTCGCCGGGCCGAACGCCGCCAGGTAGCGCTCGACCAGTCGCGCAGCGGACGGCCGCGCGTCGAGCGGCGCGCCCAGCCAGTCGTCGGCGGTCTGGTACGTCGGCTGCCCGGATTTGCCCCACAGGCCGCGCGGCGGGATCTGCACCAGCGGCAGCAGGCCGCGCGCGATGTGGGTGAGCGACGACGTCGGAACGCCGGGCCAGCGTTCTTCGAGTGCGGCACCGAGTTCGGCGCTCGAATGCGGCCGCGCGGCGAGCAGCTTCCTGGCGAAGGCCGCGACCTCGGCGTGGTCGAGCTCCGCGATACCCCTGGCGTGCTGGGTGTTCGAGAGCAGATCCCGGTCCATGATCACCTGCACCAGCGGTCGCCACGCGAGCGCGTCCGCGGCCGTGACCAGGTGCACCGTGCCGCGCATCAGCACCATCCGGACCACCTCCCGCGAGGTCAGCAGGCCGGAAAGCTCCTCCTGCCGGAAGCCGTGCAGCCGCGCCCACAGCGCGTAGTACGGCGGCGACGGTGCCTGCGCCTGCAACCCGGCGAGATGCTCGACGGCCTCCAGCGCGGACATCTTCGCCCGGCGCAGCAGCAGCTGCCGTTCCAGCGTCGCGCGGTTGAGGGCCCGGTGGCTCAGTGTCTTCCCCAGCATGAGCGCCACCCTAACCGCGATACCGGACAACTCGGGTCCTAGATCGGGATGGCGTCGTGCCGCGGTCTGATCCATAATTCCGGCCATGGCAGAGCTGGCGGCCCCGGCCGTGGCGGACTGGGACTTCCCGCGCGGCACCGCGAGCATCCTGCTGATGACCCGGTTCGCCGAGGACCACGGCGTTCCGCCCGCCCGGCTGCTGGCCGGCACGTCGCTGGACCCGGCCCAGCTGACCGACCACGGTCTCCAGATCGACGCGCGTCAGGAGCTGGCGGTCGTCCGCGCGCTGATCGGCGAACTCGGCGACGCCGACGACCTCGCGCTCGAACTCGCCCGCCGCTACCGCGTCACCACGTTCGGCATCTTCGGCTTCGCCTGTATCAGCAGTCCGACGCTGCGGGACGCGGTGTTGTTCGCCCTGCGGTTCCTCGACCTCAGCTTCACGTTCTGCATCCCGCACGTCAGCGTCGGCGCCGGCGAGATCAGCCTCACCATGGACGATTCCCGCGTCCCCGCCGACGTCGCTCGCTTCCTCGTGCTGCGCGACCACGGCGCGATCCACACGGTGATGCGGGACCTTCTGCCCGAGATCACGTTGAAAGCGCTGGAGTGCCGCCATTCCGGGTCATCCACTGTGGATTCCTATGTGGACACTTTCGGTGTCCGGCCGAGCTTCTCCCGTGAAACGCACCGAGCTGTGCTCGACGCGCGCTACCTGACGTACCCGCTACCGCAGGCCAACGAGCAGACGGTCGCGTTGTGTGCCGCGCAGTGCGAGGCGCTGGTGGCCAGGAAACGCCATCGCTCCGGGATTTCCCAGCTGGTCCGCGAACGGCTGGTGCGGCTCGGCGGTGTCGACGCGGGCATGGACGAGATCGCCCGCCAGCTCACGGTCAGTCCCCGGACGCTGCGCCGGCGGCTCGCCGAGGCGGGCACCGGCTACCGCGTGCTCGTCGACGAGGTCCGGCAGACGCTGGCCGAGGAGATGCTCGACACCGGCGCGCTGTCGGTGGAGGACGTCGCGTTGCGCCTCGGGTACGCCGAGGCGTCCAGTTTCATCTACGCGTTCAAGCGCTGGACGGGGATGACCCCGGCGGCGTACGCGCGCCGGAACGCGCCGCGAGGACCGCTGGGTAGGTCACCTTCAGCAGGCTCAGGATCGTCTCGGTGACGAACGTGCGCAGCGTCGCCCGGTCGAGCGTGCCCCGCACGAGCCATTCCCGCGAGGCCGCCCGCAGCATTTCGCCGCAGGACCGGATCATCGCGCGCAGCTGCTCGCGGCCTTCGGTGACGTCGGACATCAGCGCGGCTTCGAGCACCCGGTCGGCGGCGATCTCGTCGCCCTCCAGGATGATCTGCTCGATCTCGGCGTCGCGCCCGGCAGCGATCACGGTGAGCCAGGCGTCGCGATTGCGCTCGATCACGTCGATCCAGCGATCGACGCCGATCGCGAGCCGCTCCTCCATCGAGGCGTCCGGCAGGGCCTCGGCGACCGGCGCGGGCACGATCATCATCTGCCGCACGACTTCCAGGTACAGCTCGCGCTTGCCGCCGAAGTAGTGGTTGATCAGCGGCCTGGCCACGCCCGCCGCCTCCGCGATGTCCGAAGTGGACACCGAATCGTAGCTGCCCGCGCCGAACAGCCGCCGCGCGACGGCCAGGATCTCGGCCCGGCGTTCGGCGGGCTCCAGCCGTCGTCTCCTGGCGCCGGACGGCGCCTTCGTGCCGGTGGTCATCCTCCCAGCCTCACCCGCCGCCGGTGCCGTGTCAACAAGTTGTTGACCCGTTGTCAAGAGCCTCCGGAAACAATCGCCGCCGAGTGTTCCATAACCGGCCGTGACGTTATCCAACCGGAACAACCCGTGGGTAACTTCCTTGCCCCGCGGCGCGACGAGAAGGCGGGAAGCTGGGGGTGGTTGTCTTGGGTAGGAGCCCATGAGCAGCGCGGCAGGCGGTCCAGCCTCGTCGTCCGGACGCTGGGTGAGCGTTCGTCTGCAGCATCGGCAGGTCTGCTTCGGCGACAGTGCCGACGATGAATCGCGCGAGGACCTTTCCGTGTCCTACGCCGGAATCGTCATCACCAGTTACGAAGCGGGCAGCAAGGTGTCCGAACGCTGGATCCCGATCGGTGCCGACCCCTCCGAAGACGACGACGAGTACCTGATCGAACAGCTCCGCGAGGCGCTGCTGTGGCAGGCGGGACGTCCGCCGAAGGCTGCGGGGGAGTGAGCTCAGGTCCGCAGACCGTGGAAGGCGATCTTGCACACCGCGTCGGCCAGTTCGTCCGCGCTTCCGCCGCGGCGCGGCTTGTACCACTCGATCAGCGAGTTCACCATGCCGTACAACAGCCGCGCGGTGACCGCGGGATCGATGTCCGGCCGCACGTCGCCCTCGGCCTCGGCTTCCTTCACCAGTTCGGTCACCAGCCGGTCGAACTCGCGCCGCCGGGCGAGTGCCGCCCGCTCGGCCTTCGTGTTGCCGCGCACGCGCAGCAGGAGCGTCACGAACGGCAGTTGCTCGGCCAGCACCGCGACGCTGCCGCGCACGAGGTACTCCAGCCGGTCGATGGCCCGTCCGTCCATCGTGTCCAGCTCGGCCGCGACCGCGAACAGCCCGTTCAGCGCGCGGTCCACCGCGAGCCGCAGCAGCTCCTCCTTGCTCGAAACATGGTGGTAGATGGCGGATTTCGTGATGCCGAGCTTGCGGGAGAGGTCCTCCATGCTGGTGCCGTCGTAGCCGCGCTCGTTGAACAGCTTGACCGCCACCTGCAACAGCGATTCGAGGTCGTAGCCCGGCCTGCCGCGCCGCGCGGGCGCCGTCACGGCTTGTCCCGCTCGTCGATGACACGGCGCATCTTGCCCAGCGACCGTTCCAGCGTGTCCGGGTCCACGACGTTCACTTCGACGCTGATCCCGACGCCGTCCTTGATCCCCGCACCGAGTTCGACCGTCGCGCGTGCGCGCAGTTCCGGCGACGCGTCGTGCCGCGCCTCGACCCGCACGGTAAGGTGGTCCAGCCGGCCGCGCGTCGAACGGACCAGCTGGAAGTGCGGGCTGAGCCCGCCGGTCCGCAGCACGATCTCCTCGATCTGGGTCGGGAACACGTTGACGCCACGCAGGATGATCAGATCGTCACTGCGGCCGGTCACCTTCGCCATCCGCCGGAACGCGGGCCGCGCGGTGCCCGGCAGCAGCCGGGTCAGATCGCGCGTGCGGTAGCGGATGATCGGCATGGCCTGCTTGGTGAGCGAGGTGAACAGCAGTTCGCCCTCGGAGCCGCCGGGCAGCACCTCCTCGGTGAACGGGTCGATCACCTCGGGGTAGAAGTGGTCCTCCCAGATGTGCAGGCCGTCCTTGGTTTCCACGCACTCCTGTGCGACACCGGGGCCCATCACCTCCGACAGCCCGTAGATGTCGACGGCGTCGATCGCGAACCGTTCCTCGATTTCCGCGCGCATCTGCTCGGTCCACGGCTCGGCGCCGAAGATCCCGACGCGCAGCGAACTGCTCTTCGGGTCGACGCCCTGGCGCTCGAACTCGTCCAGCAGTGTCAGCAGGTACGACGGGGTGACCATGATGATCTCCGGCTCGAAGTCGGTGATCAGCTGGACCTGGCGCGCCGTCATCCCGCCGGACGCCGGAATCACCGTGCAGCCGAGCTTTTCGGCGCCGTAGTGCGCGCCGAGCCCGCCGGTGAACAGGCCGTATCCGTAGGCGACGTGCACCTTGTCGCCGGGACGCCCGCCGGCGGCGCGGATCGAGCGCGCCACCACGGTCGCCCAGGTGTCGAGGTCGTCCTCGGTGTAGCCGACCACGGTCGGTTTCCCGGTAGTGCCGCTGGAGGCGTGGACGCGCCGGACCTCGGACCGCGGCACGGCGAACATCCCGAACGGGTAGTTCTGCCGCAGGTCTTCCTTGGTGGTGAAGGGGAACTTCGCCAGGTCGGCCAGTTCGCGGCAGTCGTCGGGATGCACCCCGGCCTCGTCGAACTTCTTCGTGTAGCACGGCACGTTGGCGTAGGCATGCCGGAGTGTCCACTGTAGACGATCCAGCTGGAGTGCGGCCAGTTCGTCGGCGGACAGCCGCTCGGCGGCGTCGAGGTCGGTCATCACGCGTCCCGGGACTTTTCGATGGTGCGGCTGCGGCCGCGGAACTCGGCGACCGTCTCCGGCCCGCCGGGGGTCTCCCGGTGCACGGTGACGTCGTAGATACCGTTGCGGCCGTAGCGGGTGCGCTCGGTCGCGGTGGCGACGAGGTGATCGCCCAGCCGTCCGGCGGCGACGAAGGTGATGTCGGCGCCCGCCGCGACGGTGACCGGGCCGTGGCTGTTGCACGCGAGGGCGAACGTGGTGTCGGCCAGCAGGAAGACGTAGCCGCCGTGCGCGATGTCGTGCCCGTTGACCATCGACGCGGTGATCTTCATGCTCGCTACGGCGTGCCCGTCCCCGGCTTCGATCAGCTCGATGCCGAGCGCGCGGGAGGCCTCGTCGGCCTCGAACATGGCGTGTGCGGCGTTCGCTGACACCTCGGTCCCTCCGTTCGAGAATTCCCGACCGAATGGACGGTCACCCATGGTGCCGATCAGTAAAGGCAGAGCCGGGGCCCGGTGTCAAGGTCGGACGCCCCGCGTGCCGGGCCGGTCGTGTCGTCCACCCGCGTACGCGTGTCGTCCGTCCGGGTACGCGTGTCGTCCGCTCAGGTACCCACGTTCGTGGTCGGCGTCGCGCTGAGGGGCCGGGGGAACAGCCTGCTGATGTCGAGCCAGAACTCGGCCCGCGACTGGGCTTCCGCGGCGTCCCGCGCGGTGACCTCCTGCGTGATCCCGTCGCCGCCGCTGAGCAGCCACGGATACTTGCTCCGCGGTGTCGGCCGGAGGATCCAGACGGTGTCGTCAGCCGAGAGCCGGAACGAGCCGTCGGCGAACGGGCTCCACTGCTTCTTCGGCCCCCGTTGCCGAGCGCCGCACTCGCATTTCTCGCCCATGCCGATGACGGTAGGAAACGGCTGCGCGCGGCGGCGAGTTTTGGTCAGGGTCTCACATAAACCGGTTAGGGCAGCCGATATTCACTCCAGGGGACGGCCTCGGCGAGCGCAAGGTCGCGCCACCGCCGGTACCGGTCCAGATCGCGGGGATCGGCCAGTTCCCAGTCCTTGAGCGTGCTGTCCGCGTTGAAGTCGAGCAGTAGCACTGTTTCGTCGTCGAAGAGCCAGAAGTCGTGGTCCGGCAGGTCAAATGCACGGTCGGTGAGATCAAGGATGTGGTAGTCCTCGCCCGCCGCGATGTTTCCGGGAACACCCCAGGAGAGCAGGCAGCGGGTGTAGTCGGAAAGCGGTCGTCGTACCACCTTGGCCCGTTGCATGGTCTTCCCAGCGGCGACGTAGCCCCGAACCGTCTCGTGCCAGTCGGCGTTGAATCCCTCCGGCATCGGCTCGCCTGACAGGAACTGCCGTGTCGAGTCCTCGAATCCGGGAGTGCGGTAGACCTGCAACGTCTCCAGGCGGAACGCCGAGTGCTTGTAGCCGTCGAACAGGGCGTCGACCTCGTCGTCGGTTAGGGGCATCGCGAATTCCTCCGTGTACGGGCTCACAGGAACTCATCGCGCGCGGAGAGCAGAAACGCCCGCGCCCGATCGCCCGTCAGCGCATGACTGTAGAAGAGGTCGAAGTGCTCGAGGTGATACCGGACATCTCGGTAGTCACGAAGAACGACTCTGCCGGAGAAGAGTTCGACGATCACCATCCGATCATCAAGGACGAGGAAGGTGTTCATGGGTGCATCCGGTACCCGCGTGGTCAAGGGAACTACCGCGATCTCGATGTTCTGGCGTTCGGAAACTTCGGCCATGTGTGCACACTGCCGGGCCATGACGTCTCGATCTGCTCTGCGCAACCTCACCGCTTGTTCCGTCATGAGGAAGAAGAACTTGTGTGTCGGCCTGTCGAGCACGTTTTGCCAATCAAGGCGGGCGGCGACGGCCTTCTCCACATCTCGTGCTACCGAGTTCGGTATCGTTGGTGACAGTACGGCGCGTGCGTAGTCAGGGACTTGCAGCAGGCCGCTTGGCATAACTGGCAGGAACGACCGCACCACGCTGGAATTTTCGGTCAGCGCCTTGAGTTCGAGCTGATTCCGCCACAGACCTTTTTCTGCCAGTGCTCGGACGGAGACATGCTCGACATTGGCCCGCCGGGCCAACGCGATAATCTTGTCGGCAGCTTCGCGTGGTACTTCCAGCGCTGTGAGTATTCGCTCCACGTCGGTGACGCTGGGCAGGAGCTTGCCACGTTCGACTCGGCTGATCGTGGACTGCGACATGGCGCACCGAAGGGCCAGCCGCTCCCCTGAGAGGCTGGCCGCTTTACGGAGCTGCCGGAGTATTTCTCCTAGATCGCTGCCGGTGTTGGGATCATTCAGGTCGATACTCGCTCCAGGGCACAGCTTCGGACAGCGCCAGGTCGCGCCAGCGCCGATACTGGTCCAAGTCGGCAGCGTCGGCAAGCGCGCGGTCTCGCAAGGTGCCATCCGGGTTGAAGTTGAGCAGCAGTACCGTCTCGTCGTCGAACAGCCAGAAGTCCTGTTCCGGCAGGTCGACGGTGCGGTCGGTGAGGTCGAGGATCTGATAGTCCTCACCAGCGTTGATGTTGGCGGGAACGCCCCACGAGAGCAAGTAGCGACTGTAGTCGGTCAACGGCCGTCGAACTATTTTGGCGCGCTGCACGCTCCTTCCGGCTTCGACATGATTTTGAATGAGTTCATGCCACGCTTTGCCGTAACCTTCCAGTTGCGGTTTCCCGGCCAGAAATCGCTGGAAAGACGCTTGCTCGCTCGGGATGGTGTAGGTCTGCAACGTCTCCAGACGGAACGCTGATCGCTTGAACTCGCGAAAGAGCGCGGACACCTCTTCGTTCGACAGCGACATCACACCCCCTTGGGCAACTCGGGGATCGCCTGCAGTACGACGCCCAGCGGCAGTTCCACGGCTTGTTCTCCGGTGCCGAGCCGCAATCCGGAGGCGTCGGTCACGAGATCGCCCTGGAAGACGACCGTGCCACTATCGGACAGGTAGACGGCAGGACACTGATCGAGGTTGCAGCCCTCGGTGAGCTTCCGAAGTTTCATGTGCACAGCGTGGCGGAGTCGGACACCCAGAGCAAGCAGTCGTCACCCGTCAGTCACGGTCTCGCATAAATCGATCTCCGGGTGACGCTCGCCCGTTTGGGCTGGTCAACACGGCAGGGCTTGGCGGGCGCCGGAGCGCCAGCTAGGATGGCGAATTACCGAACGTACGGTAAGTAATTCGGGCGCCAGCGCACCTCGCCACCACGCAGCCGCACGACAGACTGAGAGGGTCGGACCCCATGGCATTGCTCCGCAGTTACGTTTCCGGCGAGTGGCACACCGCCACGGACGACGGCGTACCGCTGCACGACGCGGCCACCGGCGAGGAGGTCGCCCGGATCTCCTCGGCCGGCGTCGACTTCGCGGCCGCGCTGGAGTACGGCCGCCGGGTCGGCGGTCCCGCGCTGCGCGAGCTGACGTTCCACCAGCGGGCCGCGCTGCTCAAGGCGCTCGCCTCGCATCTGCGTGAGCACCGTGAGGAGCTGTACGCGCTGTCGGCCAAGACCGGCGCGACGCTCGGTGACTCGAAGTTCGACATCGACGGCGGCTTCGGCACGCTGTTCGCCTACTCCAGCAAGGGCAAGCGCGAAATGCCCAACGCCACGGTGTACGTCGACGGCAACGTCGAGCAGCTGAGCCGGGGTGGCACCTTCGTCGCGCAGCACATCTGCACGCCGCTGCGCGGGGTCGCGATCCAGATCAACGCGTTCAACTTCCCGGTGTGGGGCCCGCTGGAGAAGCTCGCGCCCGCGTTCCTCGCCGGGGTGCCGAGCCTGATCAAGCCCGCCAGCCAGACCGCGTACCTGACCGCGCGCCTGGTCGAGCTGATCATCGAGTCCGGCATCCTGCCCGAGGGGTCGGTGCAGTTCGTCGCCGGGAGCGTCGGCGACCTGCTCGACCACGTGACCGCGCAGGACCTCGTCTCGTTCACCGGGTCCGCCTCCACCGCGCGGAAGCTGCGCGCACACCCGGCGATCGTCCGCAACGCCGTCCGGTTCACCGCCGAGGCCGACTCGCTGAACTGCTCGATCCTCGGTCCGGACGCGAAGCCGGGGACCACGGAGTTCGACCTCTACGTCAAGCAGCTCGTCACCGAGATGACGGTCAAGGCGGGGCAGAAGTGCACCGCGATCCGCCGCGCGTTCGTGCCCGCCGAACTGCTGGACGACGTCGCCGCCGCGGCGAGCGCGCGGTTGGCGAAGACCACCGTCGGGAACCCCGCGTCCGAAGGCGTCCGGATGGGCGCGCTCGCCAGTCTGGAGCAGCGCGAGGAGGTCCGTCGCTCGCTCAAGGCGCTGCTCGACGCGGGCAGCGTGGTCTTCGGTGACCCCGAGACGGTGGACGTGGTGGACGCCGACGCCCAGCGTGGCGCGTTCATCTCCCCGGTGCTGCTCAAGGCCGACCCGGAACGCTCGGAGCCACACGAGGTCGAGGCCTTCGGGCCGGTGTCGACGCTGTTGCCGTACACCTCCGTCGAGCAGGTCGTCGAGCTGGCCGCACGCGGTGGCGGCAGCCTGGCCGGGTCGATCGTGAGCGCGGACAAGGAATTCGTGCGCGACGTCGTGCTCGGCACCGCGCCCTACCACGGACGTCTGCTGGTGCTCGACGCCGAAGACGCCAAGGAGTCCACCGGCCACGGTTCGCCGATGCCGCAACTCGTGCACGGCGGCCCCGGCCGCGCGGGTGGTGGCGAGGAGATGGGTGGCGTCCGCGGCGTGCTGCACCACATGCAGCGCACCGCCGTCCAGGGCTCGCCCGCCGCGCTCAGCGCCGTCACCGGTCGCTGGGTCGCGGGCGCGCCGCGTGAGGAAGGCGTCCACCCGTTCCGGAAGTCCTTGGCGGAGCTGAAGATCGGCGACTCGGTGGTCGCCGGGCCGCGTCCGGTCACCCGCGCCGACATCGACCACTTCGCCGAGTTCACCGGGGACACCTTCTACGCGCACACCGACCCCGAGGCCGCCGCCGCGAACCCGCTGTTCGGCGGCATCGTCGCGCACGGCTATCTCATCGTCTCCTTCGCGGCGGGCCTGTTCGTCTCGCCGGAGCCGGGCCCGGTGCTGGCCAACTACGGCCTGGAGAACCTGCGGTTCCTCACGCCCGTCAAGGCCGGGGACGAGCTGACCGTGACGTTGACCGCGAAGCAGATCACCCCGCGCATCGACCAGGACTACGGCGAGGTCCGTTGGGACGCCGACGTCACCAACGCCGCGGGCGAGTCGGTCGCGAAGTATGACGTGCTGACCCTGGTCTCGAAGGAGCAGCCATGACCGCGACAGTCTCCGGACAAGCACCGTCCGAAAAGGACTTGGAGCAGCTTTTCGAGCACACCATCGAGCGCGACCAGCGCGTCGAGCCGCGTGACTGGGTGCCCGAGGGCTACCGCAAGACGATGATCCGGCAGATCGCGCAGCACGCGCATTCGGAGATCATCGGCATGCAGCCGGAGGGTAACTGGATCACCCGCGCGCCTTCCTTGCGGCGCAAGGCGATCCTGCTGGCGAAGGTGCAGGACGAGGCCGGCCACGGGCTGTACCTGTACTCGGCGGCGGCGACACTGGGCGCGGATCGCGCGGACCTGACGGACAAGCTGATCACCGGGCGGCAGAAGTACTCGTCGATCTTCAACTATCCGACGCTGACCTTCGCCGACGTCGGCGTGATCGGCTGGCTCGTCGACGGCGCGGCGATCTGCAACCAGGTCCCGTTGTGCCGCAGCTCGTACGGGCCGTACGCGCGGGCGATGATCCGCATCTGCAAGGAGGAGTCGTTCCATCAGCGGCAGGGCTACGAGCTGCTGATGACGATGATGCGTGGCACCGAGCAGCAGCGGGAGATGGTGCAGGAGGCGGTGAACCGCTGGTGGTGGCCGTCGCTGATGATGTTCGGCCCGCCCGACGCGGACTCGCCGAACACCGCGCAGTCCATGGCGTGGAAGATCAAGCGGCACACCAACGACGAGCTGCGCCAGCGTTTTGTCGACATGTCGGTGCCGCAGGCGGAGGCGCTGGGTGTCACCTTCCCCGACCCGGACCTGAAGTGGAACGCCGAACGCGAACACTACGACTTCGGCGCCGTCGACTGGGGCGAGTTCAAGAACGTGTTGAAAGGCAACGGTCCCTGCAACGCGCAGCGGATCGCGCACCGGCGTCGCGCGCACGAGGACGGCGAATGGGTGCGTGCGGCGGCCGTCGCCCACGCACGGAAGCAGGAGGCTCGGCGATGAAACACGACTGGCCGCTGTACGAGGTGTTCGTCCGCGGCAAGCGCGGGCTGAACCACGTGCACGTCGGCTCGCTGCACGCGGCCGACGACGAGATGGCGCTGCACCACGCCCGTGACCTCTACACCCGGCGCAACGAGGGCGTGTCGATCTGGGTCGTGCGCGCGGAGCACATCACCGCGTCGAGCCCGGACGAGAAGGACCCGTTCTTCGCGCCCAGCGGGGACAAGGTCTACCGGCATCCGACGTTCTACGACATTCCCGAGAACGTCCCCCACATCTGAGGGATGAGTTGCTGTGTCTTTCGATAACGTCTACGAGGCGATCACCGAAGAGAACGACGCGCGGTGGGCCTTCGGTACTGGGTTCGACGATCCGCTGTCCGGAGTGGACACCACGGTTCCGTCCGGTGTGGACGGTGCGGCGCTGGCGGCGTACTGCCTGATGCTCGGCGACGACGCGCTGATCTTCTCGCACCGGCTGCAGGAGTGGTGCACGAACGCGCCCGAGCTGGAGGACGAGGTCGCGATCGCGAACATCGCGCTCGATCTGCTCGGTCAGGCGCGGCTCCTGCTCGCCCGCGCGGGCAAGGCCGACGGCTCCGGCCGCGGTGAGGACGCGCTGGCGTTTCTTCGAGCCGAGAACGAGTTCCGCAACGTTCGCCTCGCCGAACTCGGCGGCGGCCACTTCGGGCACCTGATCGCGCGGCTGTTCGTGTTCGCCACCTGGCGGCTGGCCCTGTTCCAGCGACTTGAGTCTGATGCCGCCTCCGCGGGAGGAAGTACGTCGGCGGAGTCCAGTGTGGACCCGGTGCTCGCGGCCATCGCGGCCAAGGGCGTCAAGGAACTCACCTATCACCGCGAGTACGCCGCCGGCTGGCTGGTCCGCCTCGGCGACGGCACCGAGCTGTCGCACGAGCGCATGCGGGAAGGGCTCGACGAGGTCTGGCCGTACGTCGGCGAACTGTTCGAGACACACCCCGTCGAACTGGTCGACGCCGCGACGGTGCGTCCGGAGTTCGACGCCGTTCTCGACCAAGCGCTGATCGCCGCGACGCTGTCTCGTCCCGAGGTGGGTCCGCTCGCGGGCGTGTCCGGCCGGATGGGCCGGGACGGCGTGCATACCGAGCAGCTGGGATTCCTGCTGGCCGAGTTGCAGAGCGTGGCCAGGGCGACGCCGGGTGCGACATGGTGAGCGCTCTCGCCGTGGCTTCCACGGTCACCGATCCCGAGCTGCCGATGCTGACACTCGCGGATCTCGGCGTCCTGCGCGACGTGTCCGAAGTGGACGGTCGAGTTACGGTCGCGATCACCCCGACCTACACCGGCTGCCCGGCCATGGACACCATGCGGGACGATCTGGAGCACGCGCTGCGGGACGCGGGGTACGCCGAGATCGAGATCCGGACCGTGCTGGACCCGGCGTGGTCGAGCGACTGGATCACCGAGTCCGGCAGGCGGAAGCTGGCCGACGCCGGGATCGCCCCGCCGGGCGCGGCGCCGCGGCGCCCATCCGGGCCGATCCCGCTCACCCTGGGCGCGCCGGTGTCGCGGGTCGTGTGCCCGCACTGCGGTTCGGCCGACACCGAGGAGCAGTCGCGGTTCAGCGCCACCGCGTGCAAGGCGCTGCGCCGCTGCCGGTCCTGCCTCGAACCGTTCGAACACGTCAAGGAGATCTGAGTGACTGCCACGGTTTCCCGGCGCACCGCCTTCCACACCCTGCTCGTGGCGGGTGTCGAGCGGCTGTGCGCCGACGCGGTCGCCGTCACCTTCGACGTCCCTCCGGAGCTGGCGGCGGAGTTCGACTTCCGGCCCGGTCAGTCGCTCACGCTGCGGCGGACGGTGGACGGCCGCGACGAGCGGCGCTCGTACTCGATCTGTGCCGCGGCGGGGGAGCGGCCGCGAGTGGGCGTGCGCGAGGTGCCGGGCGGGCTCTTCTCGAGCTGGCTGGTGCACGACGTCCGGCCGGGCGACGAGATCGAGGTCGCCGCGCCGGCCGGATCGTTCACGCCCGACCTCGCGGCCGGGGGACACCACGTGCTGATCGCCGCCGGCTCCGGGATCACCCCGGTACTCTCGATCGTGGCTTCGCTGCTGGGCGGCTCGCCGGACGCGACGGTGACGGTGCTGTACGGCAACCGCCGCACCGACACCGTCATGTTCGCCGACGAACTCGCCGATCTGAAGGACCGCTGGCCGTCCCGGCTGGAACTCGTGCACGTCCTGTCCCGGGAACCGCGCGAGGCCGAGTTGTTCACCGGACGGCTGGACGCGGAGAAGCTGTCGGCCCTGTTCTCCGCGCTGCTGCCGGTTTCCGACGTCGCACACTGGTGGCTGTGCGGCCCGTTCGGCATGGTGACCGGTGCCCAGGAACTCCTGGCGTCACTGGGCGTCCCCGGCGACCGCGTACACCAGGAACTGTTCTATGTGGACGATCTTCCGCCGGAGCCGGTGCGGCACCCGGAGCCAGGCGTCGAAGGTGCCGCCAGTGACGTCACCCTGATCCTGGACGGCCGCTCCACCTCCATGAGCCTCTCGCGCGAGACCTCGGTGCTGGACGGCGCGCAACGCTTCCGGCCGGATCTGCCCTTCGCCTGCAAGGGCGGCGTGTGCGGCACCTGCCGCGCCAAGGTGACTTCGGGAAAGGTGGACATGCGGCGAAACTTCGCCCTCGAAAAGTCCGAAGTGGACGCCGGGTTCGTGCTCACCTGCCAGTCGCTCCCGGTCTCGGAGACCGTCACTGTCGATTTCGACGCCTGAGTTCCGAGCCCAGCTCGGCGGCTGCGGGGTGGCCGCTCAGCAAGCGATCCTGACGTCGGTGCCGTCCGCGGAGACTCCATGACCAGTGCTCGGCGGTCGCTCAGCCGACAATCCGGCGGGAGGAGAGGTCGATGACCGTGGCTGGGTAAAGCCATCCTTCCCAGGCAGATCGAGCTGATGTCGCCGCACCAGCCTTGGTTGATGGTTGTGGTGGCACACGCGAAGTCGCGTCCGAAGAGGCCACGGATGGGAGCGGCTGCGGGGACGGTGGTGGTGCGCCATCGTCTGGGCGTGCGGCCGTGCAGGCCCTGGGGTGCACGAGCCGGGCGATCCGATGTGTCCGTGGGGTGACCGGTTGCGGCCAGTTCCGCGTGGGTTCCACCGTCGATCTGGGTCCGCTTGCTCCAGTTGTGCACCGCCGAGTCGGTGAACTCGAACCAACTACGGCCTGCGGTCTCGATCGCTCGCTACGCAGGCACATACCGGCGATCTCAGCCTTGAACTCGGCGCATTCTGGTCAGAGACGTCCGTCAAAGACGGGCCAAGCCCACGGTCATTCGGTTACCCATGCAGGACTCACCGATGCTCCGAGACTCAAGTGGTCGATGTCGGCGCAAGCCGGAGAAAACTTAGAAGTGGCCTAGGTTCGTAGGTGGATGGTGTTGCGTCGGGGTGTGCGGGTGGCGTCAAGCCAGGCGGGCGGTATGAATTCCGGGAGTCCGTCGGTGGTGATGCGGACTTCCCATTCGGAATGGTGGATGAGCTTGTGGTGGACGGAACATACGAGCACGAGATTGTCCACTTTGGTCTCACCATGGTGTGCCCAATACACCACATGATGCGCCGTACAACGGTAAGCGGGCGCATCGCAGCCCGGGAAGGCGCAGCCTCCGTCGCGTCGGATGAGTGCGCGTCGGATGGCGGGGGTGGCCAGCCGTTGCGCCCGGCCCACGTCGAGGGGTTCGCTGTGCGAGCCCAGCACCATCGGAATGATCTTGGCGTCACAGGCCAGCCGCCGCGCCTCGGCAGCGGTGATCTCCCCGAGCAGATCGAGAGTGGCCTGACCGATCCCGGACCGCAGCTCTTCCAAGCTGACTGTCACGACAATGTGCGTGGCTTCCCCGGCCTGCGTCGGCAGATCGGGATGTTCGGCCCACATCCGCACCAGTTCCGAGAACGCGCACCCGCGCCGCTCCCACTGGGTTCGGGTGTCGCGGCCCTCTTCCTCATTGGCCGGGCGAGGCTTCGCGAGCGGATCCAGCATCGCTTGTAAGCGCGCGGAAGTCTCATCGTCGACGCGTGCCTTGATCTGGTGCCCGCCATCACGGTGCGGGGCGATGGAGAACTCGGGCTGGAAGGGTTTCGGTTCCCGGGTTTTGGGCTCTTTCCCGTCGGGGTCGAGCTGGGCGAGCAGTCGTCGTCCGGCGGCGCGGATTTCTCGGGGTCCGGCGGCGCGGGCCAGCTCGGCGAGAATTTTCTCCGCTTGCTCCCGATCCTCCAACGACACGGTCTGGGGAAGCTTGTCCAGCACCCGCAGGATCTCGTCGATCTGCGCGGCCCCGACCGCGCCCTCGGCAGCGGCCTGCGCGGTCGCGGGCGCAGTAGGCGGCTGCTCGCCGGAAGTCAGGTCGCGGGTGCCGTTGAGCGCCAGTGCCCGCGCCGCCCGTGCTTTCGCCTCGGCGTAGGGAATGTTCAACGTCTCCTGCAACAACCGCACGAGACTCCCGTATCCGGTGGTGTCGCGTATGCCGCGGCGTTCGAGTTCGGCCATGACCTCGCCCTGGACAGCGGCTTCGCGGCGCTGCACACACTCGGACTCCAGGAGCCTGTCCAGCAGGCAGCCGACATCCTCGCGCCACCACTCGGTGCGCGTCGCGGAGGTGTTGCTGTCGACTGACATACCTCCACGATACGTTGCCCGATCGAACATGCGTGCTATCGATCGGGTGAACCTGAAGCACGCACTTTTCCTTGCTGTACAAGGAATGTGGTGAAAATTCGATGCGGGACTCCTCATTGGGAGGAGTTTGGGGGCAGGCGATATGAGGTTGCCTTACCGCCTGACGTATCGAATCCGATGCTGCGCAAGGCAGGACTTCTCGGAGCCCATGCGGCGGTGGCAAGGGAGGTTCAGCCCAGGGCGGAATCGGTGGCGGTACAGGTCGAAACCGTGCTCCGCTGGAATGATGCGAGCGGCCTACGACGAGATCGCGGACTGGTACGAAGAGGAATTCCTGAGGGCCGGGCGAGGAAAGGGAGACGATCCGCTCGGCATCGACGCCGCGCTGCGTGACCTCCTCGGGCGGGGCGGCGGACTTTGCCTGGAGATCGGCTGCGGTACCGGCGTCCACGCGGCCAGCGTGCGTGACCTCGGGAGGACTCCCGTGGGGATCGACCTTTCCGGCAGGATGCTGCGTCATGCGCGAAACAGGCTGCCCGTCGCCAAGGCCGACGCCGAACGGCTACCCCTGAAGGACAACAGCGTGCCCGCGGTCATCGCGATGATGGTCCACACCGACATGCCCGGCTATCCCGCGGTGCTGCGCGAGGTGGCCAGGGTGCTGCGGCCGGGCGGGGTGTTCGTGCACGTGGGTGTCCATCCCTGTTTCTGTGGTGGGTTCGCCGATCGCGGCGACCTGGACGCCGTGGTCCTTCGTCCCGGATACCTTGACGGCCATTGGACCAAGGAGTCGTGGACGGATCGGGGAATCCGGGACAAGGTCGGCGCCACGCATCGTCCGCTGCCCGAGCTGCTGCACGCGTTCCTCGCCGCCGGGCTGACGCTCGAACGGTTCGCCGAGGGCGGTACTCCGACCCCGGCGGTGCTGGCGATGAAGGCGTGCAAGGGACGTTAGCGCGGACTGGACGTGGCCTCCCATCTACTCCTTTGTGGACAGACGGGACGTCACTGAGCCGGGCGGATGTTCGCGTTGCGGTGGAACACGTTCTCAGGGTCGTACTCGGCCTTGATCCGGGACAACCGCTCGTACTTCTCCGCACCGTAGGACGCCCGCACCCGGTCGTGGTCCTGTTCGTTCATGAAGTTCACATAGCCCGCGGAGTTGCTCGCGTGTGGCGCCAGCGCCGCCCAGAACGTCCGGGCCCACTCCCGTTCGGCGGCGTGCACGGCGGGATCGGTCGCGAGACCGGCCATGTTGACCACGTAGCCTCCGCGCCTGCTGCCGCCGAACGCGGTCGCCTCCTCCGGAACCGTGGTGTAGGCGCCCTGCATCGGGAGGATCGGCATGATCGACATCGGCGAGGTCCGGCGCGGCAGGTGTTCGGTGATCACGGCGATGACGTCCTCGGAGAGATCGTCCACATAGGCGCCCTTTTCGTAGGCCAGGATCCCCCACGGCGCGGCGCCGTCGATGAGCTTCTGGAGTTCGACGTACGGCATCTCCGTGACCATCTCGAACAACGGCGTCAGGCCTTCCCGGACGTTGTCGGCGATCGACGCGTGCGCGTCCTCGCCGCCGAAGCCGGCGACGATCAGCGCGTAACCCGGCGCGAAGTGGTACTCGTCCGGGACGAACGGCGCCGGGGGCGCGTTGAGACCGGCGATCAGCGCGCCCGAGTCCTCGCCGAGGCCGGAGACGATCCGCCGCGCGAGGCGGAGCGCGGGGACGCCGTCGGCGGCGCCCCAGAAGAACAGCCCGACCCGCACCAGCGGGCCGACCGGATGCGCGCGGAACTCGAATTCGGTCACCACGCCGAAGTTCCCGCCGCCGCCCCGCAGCGCCCAGAACAGATCCGGATGCTCGTCGGCGGCGGCCCGCAGGATCCGGCCGTCCGCGGTCACCACCTGTGCCGAGCTCAGGTTGTCGCAGGACAGTCCGAACGCCCCGGTGAGCCAGCCCATGCCGCCGCCGAGGGTGAGGCCGCTGATGCCGGTGTGGCTCACCGTGCCGCCGGGGACGGCGAGGCCGTGCTGCTGGGTGGCCGCGTCCAGATCGGCCCAGGTGAGCCCGGCGCCACAGCGCACGACCCGGGTGTCCGGATCGACCGTGACCGATTTCAGCGGCGTCAGGTCGACCACGAGTCCGCGGTCGCACACCGCCATGCCGCCGAAGTTGTGCCCGCCGCCGCGCACCGCGACCTCGAGTCCCTGTTCGCGGGCGTACGCGAGCGCGGCGACGACGTCCTCCGGCCCCGCGCAGCGGGCGATCACCGCGGGGCGCCGGTCGATCTCCCCGTTCCAGACCGAGCGGGCCTGGTCGTAGTCCGGATCCCCCTCGGTGAGCACCGTTCCTCGCAGGGCACCGCGCAGGGCGTCCAGGTTTCGCTCGGCGATCGAAGTCATGACGGGTACTCCGCTCTCTCGGCGATCACCCGGCGACCGGCTGTCACCGAACTCCGGTGGCGGGCGTAGTCACCTACGTCGTCTGTCACCGGTGGGCGTTACGTTTCGCGGGCCCGGAGTTTTTCACGCCGCGGAGGGCGATTTTCAGCCTGGATAACGGAGAATCACGGGAGTCTCGGCAGCCGCCGTCGCCTGCCGCGTTTTCGTTGCTCCGCCGGGACTTCCGCGTCCTCCGAAGGCACGTCGTCCTGGGGTTCCTCCGCCGCCTCGTTCGGATCGGTGAGGCCGAGCATTTCGGCCGCGAGTTCCTGCGAGCTCGCGAACATCCCGGTGGGTTCCGTCTTCGCCCGCCGCAACGCCGAGGGGCGCAGCCGGTTGTAGCCCCGGACCGAGACCGGGCGCCGGGTGCGCACGTCGTACGCGGGCTCGTCCTCCAGTTCCGAGGCGAGCTGCTTGTCGATGAGGATCGTTCCCGGCCGGGCCACCGAGGTCAGCCGGGCCGCGAGGTTGACGACCGAGCCGTACACGTCGCCGTAGCGGCTCAGGATCCGGCCCGACGCCATGCCCGCGCGGACCCCGGGCAGATCGTCCGACTGCTCGGCCCGTTCGGTCAGCGCCAGCGCGATCTCGGCGGCGTCGGCCGCGGAGTCGGCGACGAAGAGCACCTCGTCGCCGATCATCTTCACGACGCGCCCGTGCTGTTCCGCGATGACCTCCGTGGTCAGCGACTCGAACGCGTCGAGCACGCGGCCCAGCTCGTCCTCGTCGATCTGCCGGGTCAGCCGCGTGTAGCCCACCATGTCGACGAACCCGACGACCTCGGTGCGTTCCTCCAGGTCCTCGTCCGTGGCCATCGCACGGCCCGCGTAGGCCGCGAGATGGCGGCGCCAGACGTAGTTCTGCACCTGTTCCAGCTCGGGCAGCAGCCGGTCGACCAGCCGCGCGATCTGCCGCTCGCTCCCGGCCATCTCCGGCTGTTCGGTGATCAGCGTCCACAGCATGTGCACCTGCCACTCGGCCAGCCGCGACAGATGCTGGCCGAGCGCGCGGGTCACCGCCACCTCGACGCTCTGGTCGATCAGCCCGGACTGGACGAGCTGGTCCGCCGTGCGGACGGCGTCGATGTCGGCGTCGGTGAAGACGACCTCGTCGTCGCCGACCGAGGCGAAGCCCAGCGCACGCCACAGCCGCAGTGAACGTTCCGGTGGCACACCGGCCTTCTCGGCGACCTCGGCCCGGGCGTACTTGCGTTTCCCGCCGAGGAGGATCCGCTCGAGCCGTTGCTGGAGCTCGGCCCCCGCGACGGGATCGCCGGATTCGGTCACGTGGTGTGGACGATCAGGACGTCCACCCCGGACTTGCGGGCCACCTCCGAGGGCACCGAGCCGAGGATGCGCCCGGCGAGGGTGTTGAGCCCGCGGTTCCCGACGACCAGCAGGTCGGCCGAGCGCTCCGACACGATCTTGCGCAGCGCCTCGACCGGCTCGCCCTTGACCGCGACGGTGTCGATGTCCTTCGCGCCCGCCTTCGCCGCGCGGTCCCTGGCCGACTGCAGCGTGTCCTCGGCCGGGGCCGAGCCGACGACCTGGTACGCCTCGTCGCCGAGGACGTCCTGCGCCTTCTCGACGTCCTGCTTGCTGGCCGGGAAGTAGGCGCACGTGATGACCAGCTTCGCGCCCGAGTCGCCGGCGACCGAAGCCGCCCTGTCGACCGCCGCGAACGACGAGTCCGAGCCGTCCGTCCCTACCACCACGGTCCGATATGCAGCCATGCGCCAACCTCCACCGAAGCTCGCCTCTTCCCGCGTGAGCAGCGACGACGCCCGGTCCAGTGGACCCGCGCGGGCCGTCGGCCGCTCTTGTCGGGAGGTAGGTTACTCGCCAGTCGGTTTCTGCGCTCCGGATGGCCGGGGTGAAGGCTGCGGCTTGGGCACGTTCGCGGTGCTGAGCTGGACCGTCTTCTCCGAATCGCCGCTCTGCGACGCCTTCACGGTCGGCTTGGCGGCCTTCGGCTGCGCCTTGACGGACGTGCCGGCGGCGGGCGCCATGAGCTCGGCGGGGATCTCCGGTTCGTCGCCGAGGACCGTGCTCGCCTCGGCCAGCACGGTGCGGGCCGCGCGAACCTGCTCGGCCAGCCCGGCGCGGACCGTCCGCAGCGATTCGACGCGCTCGTTGGCCTGGGAGATCCGCCGGTTCGACTCCTCGGTGGCGACGCGGACGCGTCGGCGTGCCTCGTCGGCTGCCTCGGCGAGCCGGGCGTTGGCCTCGGTGATCGAGTCCTGCTTGCGCTTGTTGGCGTCGGCCACCGACTCGCGCTGGCGGCGTTCGATGTCCGCCTTCGCGGCGGTCTCCTCTTCGAGCACCTTCGCGCGGATCGCGGCCGCGTCCTCGGTCGCCTCGCGGACGCGGCGTGCGGCCTCGGCCTTGCTCGCCGCCTCCTGCTCGGCCAGCGCGCGCATGGCCTCGGTGCGGCGCGTGGCCATCGCGATCTCGAAGTCCTCTTCGACCTGCGTGCGCCGCGCCTCGGACTCGGCGTCGAGCCGGTCGCGCTCGGCCTTGGCCTTGTCGGTGATGTCCTTCGCCTCGGCCCGCGCGTCCTCGAGGACCTTGCGGTGCTCGGCTTCCATCTCCTTGCGCCGCAGGTCGAGCTCGGTGAGCAGCTGTTCGTAGCGGGCACGCATGGCGCTCGCGTCGGTCTCGGCCTTGGCGCGGATGTGCCCGGCCTCGGCCTCGGCCCGCGCCTTGGTGTCGGCGGACTCGTCCTGCGCCAGCCGCAGCATCCGCTGCAGGCGCTCGGAAAGGCCCTCCACGCTCGTCGGCGGCTGTGCCAGCCGGTCGACCTGGCCGCGGAGGTCCGCGATCTCGCCGCGGGCGATCTCCAGCTGCCTGGCCAGATCGCCCGCCTGTGCGATGGCGGCGTCCCGATCCGCGGTGAGCATCTTCAGGTCGCCGTCCAGCCGCTCCAGGTGCTCGTCGACCTGTGCCCGGCTGTACCCGCGCTTCGCCACGTCGAAGCCGGCTCCCAGCGGCACCAGCTCCCGTTCCTCGCCAAGGCTCATCCTTCTACCGTAGTCGCAAGTGAGTCACGGACGGGTGAGCACCCGGTCCGCGCCGGGTGTCCTGCGGTGAGCGCACGCCCTGGTGCGACGCGTGGCGGCGTTCGAGGCGTGACAAAGCTCATCACGATGTCACGGCATGGCCCGGTGGGCGGCACGCCGGCGGCGGACGGCTACGCGCCGCGGAAGGCGTTGATGCCGTCCAGGTGCTTGGCGCGGAGTTCGGGATCCCGGACGCCGAGGCCCTCTTCGGGCGCCAGTGCGAGGACGCCGACCTTGCCCTGGTGCGCGTTGCGGTGCACGTCCAGCGCGGCCTGCCCGGTCTCTTCGAGCCGGTAGGTCTTGGACAGCGTCGGGTGGATGAGTCCCTTCGAGATCAGCCGGTTCGCCTCCCACGACTCGCGGTAGTTCGCGAAGTGGGAGCCGATGATCCGCTTGAGGTTCATCCACAGGTACCGGTTGTCGTACTGGTGCAGGTACCCCGACGTCGAGGCGCAGGTGACGATGGTGCCGCCCTTGCGCGCGGCGTAGACCGAGGCGCCGAAGGTCTCGCGGCCCGGGTGCTCGAACACGATGTCCGGGTCCTCGCCACCGGTCAGCTCGCGGATCTTCGCGCCGAAGCGCTGCCATTCCTTCGGGTCCTGCTCGTGCTCGTTCTTCCAGAACCGGTAGCCCTCGGCGCTGCGGTCGATGATCAGCTCGGCACCGAGCTTGCGGCAGATCGCGGCCTTCTCCGGGCTGGAGACCACGCACACCGGGATCGCGCCGCCGTTGAGCGCGTACTGCGTCGCGTACGAGCCGAGCCCGCCCGAGGCGCCCCAGATCAGCACGACGTCGCCCTGCTTCATGTCCGCGCCGTTGCGCGAGACGAGCTGCCGGTACGCGGTCGAGTTCACCAGCCCGGGGGAGGCGGCTTCCTCCCACGTCAGGTGCGCGGGCTTCGGCATCAGCTGGTTGGCCTTGACGAGCGCGATCTCGGCGAGACCGCCGAAGTTGGTCTCGAAGCCCCAGATCCGCTGCTCGGTGTCGAGCATCGTGTCGTTGTGCCCGTCCGGGCCTTCCAGTTCGACGTTGAGGCAGTGCGCGACGACCTCGTCGCCCGGCTTCCAGTTGTGCACGCCGGCGCCGGTGCGCAGCACGACGCCGGACAGGTCGGAGCCGACGACGTGGTACGGCAGGTCGTGGCGCTTGGCCAGCGGCGAGAGCTTGCCGTAGCGCTGCAGGAACTTGAACGTCGGGATCGGCTCGAAGATCGAGGTCCAGACGGTGTTGTAGTTGATCGCGCTGGCGAACACCGCGACCAGCGCCTCGCCGGGGCCGAGTTCGGGGACCGGGACCTCGTCGACGTGCAGCGACTTGCGCGGGTCCTTCTCCTTGCTGGGCAGTCCCTCGAACATGCCGACCTCGTCCGCGTGGACGGTCACCCCCCGATAGCTCTCGGGCATCGGCAGCGAACCCACCGCGGTGGTGTCGCCGGTGAGGATGGCCTGCTGGATTTCGCCGAGCTCAGTCATCGAACCTCCACGGGGCGGCGTTGGGCGCATCAAATTACTCGTCAGTAACTCGTGGGGGCAACTGTACGAGAGTAAGCGCACAGGCGCCCGGCGACCTCCGGCACAGCCTGCTCAGACGTCTTGACCGGCTGGCCAACCAAGAGGAATATCGGAGGTGCGGAACCACCGGAAAAACAGGAGTTCTCCACTGGAGGTGAGCACGATGAACGAAGTGTCGACGCGCCCTTGGACCCGCCCTCATGACTGGGCGGAGGTGGTCATCGGGGTCGTCGCCGCGCTTTCACCCCTTTGGCTGAGCACGAGCACCGGCGCGATGTGGACGATGATCGTTCTCGGTGCCCTGATCGCTCTCGACGGCCTCGCGTCGCTTGCCATGCCTGGCATGGTTTACGGCGAAGGCATCCAGATCGTGCTGGGCGTGTTGATGTTCCTCGCGCCCTGGGTGATCGGGTACACCGAGTTCAACGGGGCGTCCTGGACCTCGTGGGTCGCCGGTGTGCTGGTCGTGATCGCGGGCGCGGTCGCGATGCCGGTCGCACAGGCGGCGCACCGGATGGCCGGGTCACACTGAGCACTACGAAGGAGTAGTCATGAAGGACGACTCGGCGAAGGAGCGCATCCTGCGCGCGGCGGAAGCCCTCTTCGCCGAGTCGGGCTTCGACGCCACCCCGACCTCCCGCATCGCGGAGCGTGCCGGGGTGCCGAAGGGGCTCGTGCACTACTACTTCAAGCGCAAGGCCGACCTGCTCACCGCACTGGTCGCACGGCTGCCCGAGGAACGCATCGAGCCCGCCAACGTCGTCATCCCCGGGGACGTGGCGGGCAGCCTCGGCAGGCTGGTGCGGGAGCTGGACCGCCGGTTCACCGGCTCACGCGTGCTCTCGCACCTGTTGTGGCGCGAGGCCGACACCCACCACGCCGTGCGCGACGCGCTGCTGGAGCGGTTCCAGATTTTGGTGCGCCAGGTGCGCGCGGTGATCGTCACCGCCACCGGGGGCAGCCTGCCGATCGCCGACGTCGACAGCGCGTCCGGCCTGCTCGCCAGGGCCGTCACCCACCGCCACGCCACCGCGCGGCACGCCGACGTGCTGCCGTCCGATATGGACGCCGAGCTGAAGTTCATCGCGAACGCGCTGACTTCGCGCAACGGCGGCGCCCCGGCCTAGTGCGCGGAATCGGCGGCGGGCTCGACGAGTTCGACGAGCACGCCACCGGCGTCCTTCGGGTGCACGAAGTTGACGCGGCTGTTCGACGTCCCGCGCTTCGCCTCGGGGTAGAGCAGCCGTAGTCCCTGTGCCCGTAGCGCTTCGGCGGCAGCGTCCACATCGGACACCCGGTAGGCGAGCTGCTGCAGCCCCGGCCCGCTCTTGGCGAGGAACTTCCCGATCGCCGAGTCCTCCCGCAGCGGCGCCAGCAACTGGATCTGCGTTTCGGTGCCCGCGGTGCCGGGCGCGCGCAGCATCGCCTCGCGGACACCCTGCTCCTCGTTCACCTCCTCGTGCGCGACCTCCAGGCCGAAGTGCTCGGCGTGGAAGGCGATCGCGGCGTCGAGATCCGGCACCGCGATCCCCACGTGGTCGATGGCGGTGACAAAAGGCTTCAGGGCGTCAGTCATGCACAAGAGGATAGGGCTGGTAGGAGGGTGACAACGTTCGCGAACAGGCGTGCCCCGGCTCACACTGGCTGCATCAAGAAGCCGAACCCACGGGTATGGTCTTTTCGACCGCCCTCGCGCCGAAGCTTGGAGGACTGCCGTGTCCGGTTCCGTGATCCTGGGCGCCGCCCGTACGCCCATCGGGCGATTGCTCGGTTCCTTGAAGGACTTCTCGGGCGCGCAGCTGGGCGGGGTCGCGATCAAGGCCGCGCTGGAGCGCGCCGGTGTCGCCCCCGAAGCCGTGCAGTACACGATCATGGGCCAGGTGCTCACCGCGGGCGCGGGCCAGATCCCCGCGCGGCAGGCCGCCGTGGCCGCGGGCATCCCGATGGACGTGCCCGCGCTGACCGTCAACAAGGTGTGCCTGTCCGGCCTCGACGCGATCGCGCTGGCCGACCAGCTCATCCGGGCCGGGGAGTTCGACATCGTGGTCGCGGGTGGCCAGGAGTCGATGACCCAGGCGCCGCACCTGCTGGCGAAGTCCCGCTCCGGCTTCAAGTACGGCGACACCACGCTCGTCGACCACATGGCCCACGACGGCCTGTTCTGCGCCTTCGACCAGGTCGCCATGGGCGCCTCGACGGAGAAGTACAACAGCCGTTACGGCATCACCCGCGAGGCGCAGGACGCGTTCTCCGCGCGTTCGCACCAGCGCGCCGCCGCAGCGGCCGAGGCGGGCTACTTCGCCGACGAGATCGCGCCGGTGTCGATCCCGCAGCGTAAGGGCGACCCGATCCTGTTCTCCACCGACGAGGGTGTCCGAGCCGACACCACCGCCGAGGGCCTCGCCAAGCTGCGCCCGGCGTTCGCCTCCGACGGCACCATCACCGCGGGTTCGGCTTCGCAGATCTCCGACGGTGCCGCCGCCGTGGTCGTGGCGAGCAAGGCCAAGGCCGAGGAGCTGGGCCTGACTCCGCTGGCCGAGATCGGCGCGCACGGCGTCGTCGCCGGTCCGGACGCGAGCCTGCACGAGCAGCCGTCGAACGCGATCCTCGCCGCGCTGGCCAAGGAAAAACTGGCCGCCGACGCGCTCGACCTGATCGAGATCAACGAGGCCTTCGCCGCGGTCGGCCTGGTCTCCACCGAGAAGCTGGGTGTCGACGCGGACAAGGTCAACGTCAACGGCGGCGCGATCGCACTCGGGCACCCGATCGGTGCCTCGGGCGCGCGGCTGGCCGTGCACCTGATCCACGAGCTGGCACGCCGCGGCGGCGGGCTCGGCGCGGCCGCGCTGTGCGGTGGCGGCGGTCAGGGTGACGCGTTGCTGCTGCGGGTGCCGAAGGCCTAGTGGCTCTCGCTTTCGATCTCGACGAGCTGGTCGGCCGGGCCCGTGACGGGCAGCATCGCGCCGTCGCCCGGCTGATCTCGCTCGTCGCAGACACTGACACTGCCGCTAACCCGCGGGTCGCGGACGTCGCGCGGGCTTTGACGCCGTTCACCGGGAACGCGCGGATCGTCGGGCTCACCGGCCCGCCCGGTGTCGGCAAGTCGACATCGACGTCCGCGCTGCTCACGGCGTTGCGGGCGGCGGGAAAGCGCGTCGGCGTACTGGCGATCGACCCGTCATCGCCGTTCTCCGGCGGCGCTTTGCTCGGCGACCGGATCCGGATGACCGAGCACGCCACCGACCCCGGGGTGTTCATCCGCTCGATGGCCACCCGCGGGCATCTCGGCGGGCTGTCCTGGGCGACGCCGCAGGCGGTCCGGGTACTGGACGCGGCGGGGTTCGACGTCGTGCTGATCGAGACCGTCGGGGTTGGACAGTCCGAAGTGGACGTCGTGAAGCTCGCCGACACGACGGTGGTGCTGCTGGCGCCCGGGATGGGCGACGGGATCCAGGCGGCCAAGGCGGGCGTGCTGGAGATCGCGGACGTGTTCGTGGTCAACAAGGCCGACCGCGAGGGCGCCGACGCGACCGTGCACGATCTGAAGCAGATGATTTCCTTGGCACGCCGGGAAGTCCGCGGCCCGAGCTGGCGGCAGCCGATCGTGCCGACGGTGGCCTCGACCGGTCAGGGCGTCGACGACGTCGTCCACGCGCTGGACGCGCACCACGAATGGCTGGTGACGCACGGGGAGTTGCCGAGGCGCCGGGCGGCGCGGGCCAGGGAGGAGGTCGAGGCCATCGCGGTGCGGCGGCTGCGTGCCGAACTCGCCGATCTGCGCCACGGAGACCGGCTGGCCGGTCTCGCCGATCGCGTGGTCGCCCGCGAGCTGGACCCCTTCGCGGCGGCGGACGAGTTGGTCGAGGAGTTGCGGCGCTGACCCGACTTCCGGCGCTGTCCGTCGTGTTGTGACCCGCCCTATACTGCGTCCCTTCTTCTGTGACTGGGAGGCAGAGCGTGCAGAGGCTCACCAAGATCGTCGTGACAGTGCTGGGTTCCGGGCTGATGCTCGCGCTGGGCGCCCCGGTGGCGTCCGCGGCGGCGCCCCCGAAGGTCACGCATGGCCCGTGCCAGTACACCGAGACGCCGGACGATCCGGCCGTGCGCCCGGTCCCGCTGCCACCCGACCCCCGGCACACGCCGACCTGGGGGAAGCCTCGCGTCCGGCTCTCGACCAATCAGGGCACGATCGGGCTGACGCTGGACCGTGCGAAGGCACCGTGCACCGTGCAGAGCTTCCTGCACCTGACCACGCACCGGTTCTACGACCAGACGACGTGCCACCGGCTCACCGCGTACCCGACGTTGAAGGTGCTGCAGTGCGGTGACCCGAGCGGCACCGGCGAGGGCGGGCCGGGCTACAAGTACAAGGACGAACTGCCGACCGATCTGCCGCCCGCGCCCAGCGATCCGACCGGCGCGCGCAAGGTCTACGCGCGAGGCGTCCTCGCGATGGCCAACGCCGGACCGGCCACCAACGGCAGCCAGTTCTTCGTCGTCTACGGCGATTCCGCGCTGCGGCCGAACTACACGATCTTCGGCACGGTCGACGCTTCGGGGTTGGCCACGCTGGACAAGGTGGCCGCGGGCGGCATACAGCCGGACCCGAAGGCGCCTCCTGGCGGCCCGGCGCCCGTCGACGGGAAACCCGTGCTCACCACCGACATCCACCGCGCCCGCGTCACCTGCTGGTTCTGAGCCTCACCTTCAAGCTCAGGGCGTAACTTCCCACAGCGCTTCGACGAGCGCCTGCGTCGCGCCGCTGAACGCGTGCTTCGCCGCTGCGCCGTACCCGACGATCAACCCGCCAGGACGTCCGGGATCCATCCAGTAGCTCCCCAGCCCTTCGACGCCGATGGCGCGACGGCGGCAGGAGGCGAGGACCTCCATCTCGGTCGGGCCGTCCTCGGGCAGCATCAGCACCAGATGCAGCCCGGCCGAAATCCCGCGCGGGGTAACGGTTTCCGGCAGCGCGGCGAGCAGTTTGTCGCGCCGGGTCCGGTATTCGGTGCGGCGACGGCGGACCTGCCGGTCGTAACCGCCGGAGTCGATCAGCTCCGCCAGCGCCAGCTGGTGCAGGACCGGCGGCCGCGTGCCGCTGTCGAGCATGGCCGCGCGCACGGGTTCGACGAGCGAACGCGGCAGCACGAGCCAGGCCAGCCGCAACGCCGGGGCGAGTGTCTTGCTCGCGGTGCCCGCGTATACCACGCGTTCCGGCGAGAGTGCTTGCAACGCCCCGACCTGCTGGTTGTCGAAGCGGAATTCGCCGTCGTAGTCGTCTTCGAGGATGAACGCGCCGGATTCGCTCGCCCAGCGCGTCAACGCCGCCCGTCGGTGCGGCGCGAGCGTGACGCCCATCGGGTACTGGTGGGCCGCGGTCACCACCACGGCCGGACTGTCCACAGCGGACACGTCGATCCCGTGCTCGTCGACCTCCACCCCGACGACGCGGGGGCCGTTGGCCGCGGCGATGTCCCGGAAGAGGTACAGCGACGGGTTCTCGAACGCCATCTCGTCCGCGCCGCGTTGGTGCAGCACCTTCGCCAGCACCGCGAGCGCGTGCGAGTAGCCGTTGCACACCGCGATCCGTGCCGGATCGGCGAGCACGCCCCGGCTGCGCGCGAGGTAGCCGGCCAGGGTTTCGCGCAGCCGCGGCGCGCCGAGTTCGTTCGAGTACCCCAGCTCCGCCGCGGGCATTTCGTGCAACGCCCGCCGCGTCGCGGCCAGCCACTCCGCGCGGGGGAACGTCGTCAGATCGGGCCTGCCGGGCCGGAGATCCCAGCGTGGCGCGGGATCCCACGGCGCGGGCCGGGGAGCGGACTGCGGCAGCGCGCCCGCGGTCGCGACCCGCGTCGGCGCGCCCTGTGCCGTGCGCAGG
The DNA here is from genome assembly GCF_042739735.1 of Amycolatopsis sp. NPDC059027. Classification (NCBI taxonomy): domain Bacteria; kingdom Bacillati; phylum Actinomycetota; class Actinomycetes; order Pseudonocardiales; family Pseudonocardiaceae; genus Amycolatopsis; species Amycolatopsis sp. NPDC059027. Next base: position 46,198 of record NZ_JBHYIK010000018.1, read on the forward strand.
TAGCCCTCGGCGGCGAGGTCGGCGTAGACGCGGGTGACGGTGCCGCGCGCGACGCCGAGGTCCTGCGCGAGCGCGCGTGTCGACGGGACCGCCGCGCCCGGCTGCCACCGGCCCTCGCGGATCGCCGTGCGGATCGCCCCGGCCAGCCCGGTGCGGCCCGTCTCGCGGCGCCATCCGAGGTGGACGTCTATTCCCGAACTGGACCACGAAACTGCCATGAGACTGGACCATACTCGTGGGCCAGTTGGGGCTAGCGTGAAGGCATGAGCAAGCGAATCGCACTGACGAAACAAGCCCCCGAGCTGTACCAGGCCATGTCGAACCTGCAGCAGGAGGTGGAGAAGGCGGCGGCCAACGCGGGGCTGGACCAGAAGCTCCTCGAACTGGTCAAGATGCGGGCCTCCCAGATCAACGGCTGCGCGTTCTGCCTCGACATGCACAGCAACGACGCCGTCCAGCTCGGCGAGTCGCCGCGGCGGCTGTTCGTGCTCGAAGGCTGGCGCGAAACCGATCTCTTCACCGAGCAGGAGCGCGCGGCGCTGGCGCTGACCGAGGCGATGACGACGATCTCGCAGACCAAGGAGGTCCCCGACGACGTCTACGCGGAGGCGACCCGGGTGTTCACCGAGGAGCAGTACCGCGTGGTGGCGTGGGAGATCATCGCGATCAACAGCTGGAACCGGGCCCAGGTCACCAGCCACGCGCCGCTGCCGAAGCGGGCCGCGTGACCGCGCGGACGCTGCGGGAGCTGCACGTTCCCGGTACGCCGCTGGTGCTCCCGAACGCCTGGGACGTGGACACCGCCAGGCTTGTCGAACAGGCCGGTTTCCCTGTGGTGGCAACGAGTTCCGTCGCGGTCGCGGCGGCACTCGGCTACCCGGACGGCGAGGCGGCCCCGGCGGAGGAGATGTTCGCCGCGGCCGCCAGGATCGCCCGCGCGGTGTCGGTTCCGGTCACCGTGGACGCTGAATCCGGGTACGGCCTTGCCGCGCCGGAACTGGCCGAGCGGCTGCTGGCCACCGGCGCGGTCGGCCTCAACTTCGAGGACACCGACCACTCGGCCGGGTCGCCGCGCCCGCTCGACGTCCAGGCCAAGCGTGTCGCGGACCTGCGCGCGGCGGCGGGGGACGCGCTGGTGATCAACGCGCGGGTCGACGTCTTCCTCGGCGCCGAGGACGAGAGCGCGGTGCTGGACGACGCGATCGCGCGGGGCAAGGCGTACCTGGCGGCCGGGGCGGACTGCGTCTACCCGATCCTGGTGCGCTCGCCCGATGTGCTGGGTGAGTTCGTCCGCGCGGTCACGCCCGGCGCGGTCAACGCGGCGGCCGTACCCGGTGGCCCGGATCTCGCCGCGCTCGCGAAACTGGGGGTAGCGCGGATTTCCCTGGGCGCCGGACTCTGGAAGCACACCCAGGCCCACATCCGGTCCGTCCTCACCGCCCTCTCCGCCGGAACGCTCCCTTACTGACCCGGGGAAGAAATGCCGTTAAGGCCACCTTACAGGCGTCAGACGCCCGTAAGGTGGCCTTAACGGCATGCTGGGACTTGGCCGGGGGCTGCGAGGAGGCGGGGTGGCGCGGCACCCCCTCGCGGCCCCCGGGGTTCAGTGGGCGACGGCCTTTTCGGCGCCTGCCCCGGTCAGCGAGCGGACCTCCATCTCGGCGTACTTCTTCTCGTCGTGTTCCTTCGACAGCACGGTGCCGAGCCAGCCGAGGAAGAACGCGATCGGGATCGACACCAGGCCCGGGTTGTCCAGCGGGAACCAGTGGAAGTCGACACCCTGGATCATCGACGCGCTCTTGCCCGTCTTCGGGTCGATCGGCTTCCCGGACACCGCCGGGGAGAAGACGATGAGCACGATCGTGACGATCAGGCCGCCGTAGATCGACCACAGCGCGCCCTGGGTGTTGAAGCGTTTCCAGAACAGCGAGTAGAGGATCGTCGGCAGGTTCGCCGACGCCGCGACCGCGAAGGCCAGCGCCACCAGGAACGCGACGTTCTGGCCGTTCGCCAGGATGCCGCCGACGATCGCCACCGCGCCGATCACCAGCGCGGTGATCCGGGCCACGCGCACCTCCGAACCCGGCGTCGCCTTGCCCTTCTTGACAACGCTGGCGTAGACGTCGTGGGCGAACGAGGCCGACGCGGTGATCGTCAGGCCCGCCACCACCGCCAGGATCGTCGCGAACGCGATCGCCGCGATCAGGCCCAGCAGCACCGGACCGCCGAGTTCGAGCGCGAGCAGCGGCGCCGCCGAGTTGACCCCGCCGGGCGCGGCCTTGATCTTGTCCGGGCCGACCAGCGCGCCCGCGCCGTAGCCGAGCACCAGCGTGAACAGGTAGAAGACGCCGATCAGCACGATCGCCCACACCACGGAACGCCGGGCCTCACGCGCGGTAGGCACCGTGTAGAAGCGCATCAGCACGTGCGGCAGGCCCGCGGTGCCCAGCACCAGCGCGATGCCGAGCGAGAAGAAGTCCAATTTGGACGTTCCCGTCGCGCCGTACTGCTTGCCCGGCCCGAGCAGCGCCTGCCCGGCCTTGCCGCCCTTGTCGACGGCGGCCTGCAGCAGGCTGGAGAAGTTGAAGCCGTACTTGCCGAGTACCCACAGCGTCATCGCCAGCGCGCCGATGATGAGCAGCGCGGCCTTGATGATCTGCACCCACGTGGTGCCCTTCATCCCGCCGATCAGCACGTACGCGATCATGATGACGCCGACCACGACGATCACCAGCGTCTGGCCGGTCTTGCCCTCGATGCCGAGCAGCAGCGCGACGAGACCGCCGGCGCCCGCCATCTGGGCGAGCAGGTAGAAGAACGACACGGCGAGCGTCGAGATCGCCGCCGCGGCCCGCACCGGACGCTGCCGCATCCGGAAGGCCAGAACGTCGCCCATGGTGAATTTCCCGGTGTTGCGCAACAACTCCGCGACGAGCAGCAGCGCGACCAGCCACGCGACCAGGAAGCCGATCGAATACAGGAATCCGTCGTAACCGTAGACCGCGATGGCGCCCGCGATACCGAGGAACGACGCCGCCGAGAGGTAGTCGCCGGAAATCGCGATACCGTTCTGCGGCCCGGTGAACGCGCGGCCGGCGGCGTAGTAGTCCGACGCCGTTTTGGTGTTACGGCTGGCGCGGAACACGATCACGAGCGTGATCAGCACGAACAGCGCGAAAATGCTGATGTTCAGGAGCGGGCTGCTGCCTTCGACGCTTGCGGCGAGCGTGGCGCTCATGCCTTCTCCTCCTCTTTTTCCAGGTCCGTGCGGATCTTTTCGGCCACCGGGTCGAGCTTCTTGTTGGCGTAGCGCACATACAGCCACGTGATCAGGAAGGTCGACACGAACTGCAGCAGCCCGAAGACGAGGCCGACGGTGATGTTGCCGAACAGCTTGGTGCTCATGAACCCGTGCGCGTAGTCGGCGAGCAGGACATAGAGCAGGTACCAGGCGAGGAACAACGCCGCCATCGGGAAGACGAAGCGGCGCAGGCGGCCGCGCAACTCCCGGAACTCCGCGCTTTCATGGGCCTTTTCCCAGACCGTGGCGTCCGGTGGCCCGCCGGTCACGTCGGTGTCTGTGGTGCTCATCGGCGTCTCCTCGCGGCACTGCGAATGTGGTGCGCGCCACGGTAGGGATCACCAGGTGAGGACGGAACCGTCAGCGGTTCAAACGCAAGCTCCGACGACGAACGGTTGACGAACGGCGCGTCGCCGGGGACGAACGGCGCTCGTGCAGATGCAATCGCAGCATCGCCGTCGTCGACCAGGAGGGCGGCCTGCCCCGCGAAGAGACCAGCATCATTACGCCGAATGCCGACGGTACCGACCAGAGTGCCGGTTGGGCCACCACGATCGCCACCCAGCCGTGCAGTTTGGGTCCGGCGAGGGTGAACAGGAACGAACCCGACGAGGCCAGCAGCCCGGCGAGCACCCCGGCGATCCCGCCCGCCGCGGTCAGCCGCGGCCACCAGATGCCGAGCACCAGCAGCGGGCAGAACGTCGACGCCGCCACGGTGAAGCCCCAGGTGACCAGCTCGCCCGCGCCGAAGCGCGCCGAGGGCAGCGCGAGCAGCACCATCACGCCCGCGACGACGACCACCGTCACCCGCAGCCGCCGCAGGCCGCCGGGCATGAGGTCGTAGGCGAGCGCCCCGGACATCACCAGCAGCAGGCCCAGCGACGTCGCGAGGAACGCCGCGAACGCGCCCGCGGTGAGCAGCGCGGTGAACAACTGCCCGGCCCATCCACTGTCCACTTGGGACGGGAGGGCGACGACGACGGTGTCGGTACCGCCGGACAGGTACAGCTGGGGCACCAGCACCCGGCCGAGCACGCCGTAGATCCCGGGGAACAGGTAGAAAACGCCGAGCAGCGCCACGGTGATCGCCGCGGTCCGGCGGGCGGCGCGGCCGTCCGGGCTGGTGTGGAAGCGCATCAGGACGTGCGGCAGGCCCATCGTGCCCAGCATGATCGCGATCAGGATCGACCAGGTGCTCAGCAGCGGGTAGCCCTGGTCGCCGAGGTCCAGCAGCGGCCGCTGCCAGTCACGGCCGCCCAGCGGCGCGACGCCCGGCACCGACGGCACGGGCGCTCCCGCGGCGAACGTCAGTTTGTCCTTGCTGCTCAAGGAAAGTTCGCCGGGCTGCAGGACGCGGGTGCCGCCGTCCTGCGTGCGCAGCGTTGTCGGCTCGGTGATCCGCAGCGTCGTGTCGATCTCGAACGAGACCGGGGTGTCGTGCTCGAACCGGGTGAATTCCACCGGATGCAGTGCCGCGTCCCGGTTCACCGCGCCCGCCTGCAGCACCAGCCAGATCGCCGGGACCAGGAACAGCAGCAGCTTCAGCACGAACTGGAACGCCTGCACGTACGTCGCCGCGCGCATCCCGCCGAGCGCGAGCGTCACGCTCACCGCCGTCCCGGCGATCACGACGCCGACCCAGTACGGCGTGCCGCCGACGGCCTTGAGCACCAGGCCGGCGGTGCGGAACTGGGGGAGGACGTAGATCGTGCCGATCACCAGGATGACCACGGCGGACAGCTTGCGCAGCGCGGGCGAGGCCAGCCGCGCCTCGGCGAAGTCCGGCACGGTGAGCGCGCCCGACCGCCGCATCGGCGCCGCGACCAGCACGAGCATCGCGATGTAGCCCGCGGTGAACCCGACCGGGTACCACAGCGCGCCGACCCCGTCCTTCACCACGAGTCCGGCGACGCCGAGGAAGGATGCCGCCGACAGGTACTCGCCGGACACCGCCGCCGAGTTCACCAGCGGCGAGACCCGGCGTGAGGCGACGAGGAAGTCCGACGTCGTCCGCATCGCCGCGACGCCCCGGATCCCGATCAGCAGCGTCACCGCCACCACCGGCGCGACGGCTAACGCGACCCCCACTCAGGTCTCCCCGGTCACGAGTCGTCCTCGAGGCGTTCGGCGCGGCGCAGCTGCCAGCGGGCGAGCAGGGCCATCGCCGGGTACGGCAGCACCGCGATCATCAGCCACGACAGCGGGATTCCCCACAACCGCACCGAATCCAGCCCGGGGAACACCGCGAACACCGCGGGCAGCCCGAGCAACAACGCGAAGATGAGCACCAGCGCCGGAATCCCGCGACGTCGCTGTGCCCGGTACAGCTCGCTCGCGCGCTGCGCGTCCGCCGCGCGCAGCCGGGGCTGCCGCCAGCGGCCCCGCGCCTGCCGCCGCGCGTGCGCGAGCCGGGTCTGCGGGCTGGTGACGGCGACCCGCCGGACGCGGCTCATCGCCGAGACCCGAGCTGACCGCGTTGCGCGGCTTCGAGCAGCCTGTCCCGCAGGTCGCGGGCGTGCCTGCGGCTGACAGGGACGTCCCCGGCCTCGGTGTGCGCGAGCAGGCCGCCGGTGGTGTCGCTGCGCAGCTCCAGCACCGCGTCGACGGCCAGCAGGAACCCGCGGTGCACCCGGCTGAACCCGGTGCCCTCCCAGTACTCCTCCAGCCGCGAGATCGGCATCCGCACCACGTGCACTCCGGCCTTCGTGTGCAGCCGGACGTAGTCGCCGTGTGCCTCTGCGAACAGGACGTCGTCGCGCCGCACGTACCGGGTCCGGCCGCCGGAGTCGACCGGCAGCGCGGCCATCGCGTCGGGAGCGGGACGCGAAGGCGCCGCCATGCGCGTCACCTTCGCCAGCGCGGCCGACAGCCGTTCGGCGCGGACCGGCTTGAGCAGGTAGTCGACCGCGCCGATGCCATACGCGGTGACCGCGTGCCCGTCGTGCGCGGTGACGAACACGATCACCGGCGGTTCGGACAGCTTCGCCAGCAACGAGGCCAGTTCCAGCCCGTCGAGGCCGGGCATGGAGATGTCGAGGAACACCGCGTCGAAGTGGTCCGCCTGAAGGAGTTTCAACGCCTTCAGCGCGTCTCCGGCACCGACGACCTCGCCGACTTCGGGCGCCTCGCGCAGCATCCGGCACAGCTCGTCGAGCGCGGGCGCCAGGTCGTCCACGGCGAGTACCCGCAGCCCGGTCACGGAAGCACCCCCGGCTGAAAGCGGGGTACACGCACGATCACCCGGGTGCCCGCGCCGATGGCGGTCTCCACGGTCAGCCCGTACCAGGCGCCGTAGACGTCGCGCAGCCGTCTGTCCACATTGGCCAGTCCGACGCCGCCGTCGGAGCCCTTGCCCGCCAGGATCTCCGCGGCCCGCTCCGGCGCCATCCCGACGCCGTCGTCCTCGACCGTGATCACGCAGTGGTTCCCTTCCGCCTGCCCGTCCACCTGGACGAGCCCGGTGCCCGAGCGCGGCTCGATCCCGTGCCGGATCGCGTTCTCCACCAACGGTTCCAGCACCAGGTACGGCACCGCGACGGCGAGCACCTCCGGCGCCACCCTGACCTGGACGCGCAGCCGCTCGCCGAGTACCGCCCGCTGCAGCGCCAGGTACGTCTCGACCGCGCGGAACTCCTCGGCGACGACGGTGTATTCGCCGTGCCGGGCGAGGCTGTAGCGCGTGTAGTCGGCGAAGTCGAGCATGAGGTCGCGGGCGCGGTCCGGGTCCGAACGCACCAGTGAGGCGATCACGGTCAGCGCGTTGTAGACGAAATGCGGTGACATCTCCGCGCGCAGCGCCCGCAGCTCGGCCTCCGCCGCCTGCTCCGCGGACGCCTCCAGCCTGCCCCGCTCCAGCGCCTGGACCACCAGGTCGGCGGCCTCGCGAGCCACGCTCGCCGGTACGTCGCCGACGACCAGCAGCGCGCCGGCGGGCTCGTCGTGGACGTGCAGCGGCAGGACGCGCAGCTCCGCGTCGGCCCCGGGCTGCTCGCTGCGCAGTGTCTCTTCGAGCAGCTTCGCGACGACGTCGTCCGAGCCGGGACGACCCGACCAGAGCAGCGAGCCGGAGAGGTCGGCCAGCCCGAGGCCCGGCACGCCGAACAGCCGTCGCAGGCCGTGGGCGGCCCTGCGGGCGTGGGCCCCGGCGAGGCCGTCCATCAGGTCGTGGGTGATCCGGCGCGATGCGGCGAGCACGGGCAGGGGATCGGCGGCCGAGGCCGCGCGTTTCGCCAGCACGGACGTCGGACCTCCCCTCGGTGCCGCTTCGGGACAGTTCGGGACAGCTCGGGACAGTGAGGAAGGAGAGTCTAACCGGGAGTGATGTCGAGAACGCCGATCCGGTTCCGTCATCCCCGCGAAAGTGCCACGATCGGCACCCGCACCCGAGGAGACCACCATGAAGCACGAAGACGTCGCGGCGGTACTGGCCAAGCCGATTTCCGAGGAGCTGCTGGGCTCGTCGATCCCGGCCCGGCTGGCCTACGTCGGACTGGACGGTGACCCGCGGGTCATTCCGATCGCGTTCCACTGGGACGGCGCGCGGATCATCGTGTGCACGCTGCCGAAGAGCGCGAAGGTGCGGGCGCTGGTGAGCAACCCCCGAGTCTCGCTCACCATCGACACCCAGAGTTGCCACCCGCCGCGTGTGCTGCTGATCCGCGGCGCGGCGAGCACCGAGCTGGTGGACGGGGTGCCGGAGGAATACGTGGCGGCCAGCCGCAAGCTGGTCCCGCCGGAGCAGTTCGAGGAGTGGTCGAACGGGGTGCACGCCCTCTACGACCAGATGGTCCGGATCACGATCACCCCGGACTGGGCGAAGCTCCTGGACTTCGAGACCACCATCCCGCAGTCCGTCGAAGACGTCATCCGCGCCCGCCAGTAGCCCGGCCCGGATGCCGTCAAGGCCACCTTACGGGCATCAGACGCCCGTAAGGTGGCCTTAACGGCATTTCAGCGACGCGGGATCAGCACTGCTGCTTGTAGAAGTACTGCGCGTTGGCGTCCATGTCCGCCTTGGTGATCGAGTGCAGGCCCGGCGTGAGGTTGCGGGTCACCGGCTTGCCTTCCAGCGCGTTCACCGCCTGCTGCACGCCCTGCTGGCCGATGGCCGCCGGGTCCTGCGCGATGAGCGCCTGGTACTCGCCCTTCTTCAGACCGTCCACTTCGGACGGGCTGGCGTCGAAGCCGACCAGGTTGACGGCCCCGACCTTGCCCGCGTTGCGCAGCCCGGTCGCCGCGCCCTCGCCGGTGTTCAGGTTGGTGGCGAAGATGCCCACCAGGTCGGGGGTGGACGACAGCGCCGCCGACACCTTCGACGCGGCCTGGTCCGGCTCGTTCTGGGTGAACTGCACCCCGGCCGACTTCAGGTTCGGGTGGTTCTTCAGCTCGTCCTCGAAGCCCTTGGCGCGGGCGTTCGTGGTCGAGGTCCCGGCGATGGTGTCGAGCACCAGCACCGAACCCTTCTTGTCGCCGAGCAGCTTCGCCAGCGTCTGCGCCGCCAGCTTGCCGCCCTCGACGCTGTCGGAGGAGACCGAGGACTCCGCCACGCTGGTGTCCTTCAGCGCGGTGTCCACCTCGACGATCTTCGAGCCGCGGCTCTTGACCTGCTGGATCGGCGCCAGCATCGCCTGCGCGTCGGTCGGCGCGATGAGCAGCCCGGCGGGCGGGTTCGAGCCCAGCGCGTTGACGATCTGGGTCTGCATGGCCGCGTCGAACTTCTGCGGCGCCTGCGTGGTCAGCTCGTAGCCGAGTTTCTTCGCCTCGGCCTGGGCACCGCACTGCATCGAGATGTAGAACGGCTCGGCCTGCACGCCGGGAACCAGCATGAGCTTCTTGTTGTTGGCGGGCTTGGAGTCACCGGAGCCGCTCTGGCCGACCTGGCCACCGCCGCACGCGGTCAGCAGGGCGGCGGCGGAGGCGAGCGCGCCGGCGGCGACGAGGGACTTTCTCAACTTCATCGTGGAGCACCTCTTTGTGCAGTAGGGAAAATTACCGGGAGTTGCGGCGACGCCGGCGCCGCTGGTCGAACCACACCGCCGCGATCAGCACCGCGCCGACCGCGATCATCTGCCAGAAGTCCTGGACGTGCGTGATGTTGAAGCCCTTCTTCAGCACGGCCGGGATGAACACGCCGATCACGGTGCCGAGGATCGACCCGACGCCGCCGAAGAGGCTCGTCCCGCCCATCACCGTCGCCGCGATGGCGTTCAGGTTGTCGGTGGTGTGCGCGGAGATCGTCGTCGACGCGTAGTACGCCAGCGAGAGGAAACCCGCGATCCCGGCGAGGAAGCCGGTCAGGGTGTACACCTTGAGCAGATGCGCGGTGACGCCGATGCCCGCCCGGCGCGCGCCCTCGGCGTTGGAGCCGACGGCGAAGGTGTAGCGCCCGAACTTCGTGGTGTGCAGCAGCCACGCGCCGATGAGCGTGATGACCACGGCCACCAGCACCAGGTTCGGCACGCCGCCGAAAGACGTCCCGTAGCCGAGGGTCTTGTTCAGCTCGGTCGGCACGCTGCGCACGTCGGACCCGTTGTTCAGCAGGTACGCCGCGCCGAGCGCCGCGCCCATGGTGCCGAGCGTGACGATCAGCGGCGGGATGTTCGCCACCGCGATGAGGAACCCGTTGATCAGGCCCCACACCGTGCCCGCCACGACCGCGGCGAGCAGGCCGACCAGGATGACGCCCCAGCCCGCGTGGCTCGCGTCGCCGCCGGAAAGCGCTTCCATCGTCTTCCCGGCCACCATGCCCGCGAAGATCAGCACCGAGCCGACCGACAGGTCGATGCCCGAGGTGATGATCACGAACGTCATGCCGACCGAGAGCACCAGCAGCACCGAGGTCTCGATGAGCAGCGTCTGGAAGGTGAACAGCGTGGCGAACTCGGCGGGCGCGATCGCGGTGAACACCACGATCAGCGCGAGCAGCACCAGCGCGATCCAGAACGTGTTGGCCCCGACCAGTCGCTTGCCCAGCGGCAGTTTGCCGAAGCCCGCGTCCGGCGTGGTCTGGATGTCCGGGTCCTTCTGAGCGGGGGTTGTCACGGTCATGCCGCCTCTTCCTGTACCAAGGCGCCGGTCATCGCGGCGACCAGGTCTTCCAGCTTCGTGTCGGCCCCGGTGAAGCGCGCGACGCGCTTGCCGAGCCGCAGCACCTCGATCCGGTCCGACACCGACAGCACCTCGGGCATGTTGTGGCTGATCAGCACGACCGCGATGCCCTTGTCCCGCACCTTCTTGACCACGTCGAGCACGCGTTCCCGCTGCACGACGCCGAGTGCGGCGGTCGGCTCGTCCATGAACACGACCTTCGAGGCCCACACCACCGAGCGCGCCACGGCGACGCTCTGCCGCTGGCCACCGGACAGCGAACCGATCGGCACGTCGGTGCTCTGCAACGTCACGCCGAGCCGCTTGAACTCCTCGACCGCCTGACGGCGCATCTCCGCCTTGTCCAGCATCCCGAGCTTGCCGAGGATGCCCTTGCGGTGGATCTCCCTGCCCAGGAACAGGTTCGCGGCCGGGTCGAGCTCCGGCGCGACCGCGAGGTCCTGGTACACCGTCTCGATGCCCATGCGCCGCGCGGTGGTCGGCGAGTCGAGGTGGATCTCGGCGCCGTCGAGCAGGATCTTGCCCGACGTCGGCTGTTCCGCCCCGGACAGGCATTTGACCAAAGTGGACTTCCCGGCGCCGTTGTCGCCGATCAGTGCGGTGACCTCGCCCGCGCGGGCCTGGAACGAGGCCCCGCGCAGTGCCTCGACCGAGCCGTAGGACTTTGTCAGATTCTGTGCGTCCAGCAGGATTTCGCTCACGCCTGTGACCTCCTCTCCGGAACCGGCGGACGGCAGCGGATGAGCGACAGGTCACCCTCCACAGTCGACTGCCCGGCGTCGTGCGGGACGACGTACGTCTCGCCCTTGTTCAGCGTGTATTCGCCGCCGTGCTCGGTGCGCAGCACGCCGGTGCCTTCCATGACCACCAGCACCGCGAACGACGGGTCCAGTGACAACGTTGTCGACAGCTCAGTCGCGTTAGGACGGAGCCGGTCGGCGCGGAAGAAGGCGTCCGAGCCGTCGGCCAGCAGGTCCACAGTGGACGAGCTGTCCGAGCCGGTGTGCTTGACGATGCTCGTGAGCCGTTCGTCGTCCCAGCCGGTGGTGTCCAGCGTTTCGATGGCGGTGTCGAAGCCGAGGCCGAGGTGGCCCTTCTCCGGGTTCGCCAGGAAGTCCCGCCATTCCAGTGTCAGCGAGAAGTCGGTCGGCTGCTGCAACTCGACCACGAACACGCCTTCGCCGATCGCGTGCGGCAGCCCGGCCGGGATGTAGACCGTGTCGCCCGCGGTGACCGGGATGCTGTTCAACGCGCCGAGCATGCTGGGCGCGTCCTGCTCGCGGGTCCACTCGGCGACGGTCTGCTTGCTCACCGTCTCCTTGAAGCCCGGGTACACGCGCGGGTCGTCGCCGTAGGTGCCGACCACGATCCACGCCTCGGTCTTGCCGAAGTGCGAGTCGAAGTGCCGCCGCGCGAACGCGTCGGTCGGGTGGAAGTGCACCGGCAGCCGCTGCCCGGCGTCGAGCAGCTTGACCAGCAGGCCGGTCGAATCACCCATCGCCTCGACGTGCTTGGCACCGAGCCAGGCGACCGGGTTCTCGCGGACCGCGTCCCGCAGCCAGACGCCGCTGGGCAGCTTCGTCAGGCCGTGGGTCTCCTGCCCGAACATCGTGGTGGCGGAGGCGACCCAGTCCTCCGGGCCGAACTTGGTGTCCGAAGTAGACGCTCCGCGTAAAGCCGCGATGGCGTCGCCGCCGCGGTAGAACTGCGGTGGCTGATTGGCCGGGAGACCGACGGGTTCGAGGTGGGCGCTCACTTCGGCGCCACCTCCCCGGAGCCACGGGCGACTAGATGCACGGGCAGGACTACCTTTCTGGGGGCGGTGGGATCTCCTTGGACACGGGCGAACAGCAGTTCGGCCGCCGCGTGCCCGAGCGCGCCGACGTCGTGCGCGATGACGGTGACCGGCGGGTCGAGAAGATCCGCCAGCTCGAAGTCGTCGAAGCTGACCATCGCCGGGCGGTGTTCGGCGTGGGCGAGCGCGCGCAGCAGGTGCACGGCGACGCGGTTGTTCCCGGCGATGACAGCGGTGGCCGCCGAAGGCCCGGTCAGCAGTGCGCGGACAGCCTCGCCGATGCGTTCCGGCGTCGGTGTGCCCATCGCGACGAGGCTCTCGTCGTAGGGGATCCCGTTGCGCACACAGCCTTCCCGGAAGCCGCGCAGGCGCTCGGCCGCGGTGAAGATGTCCGGGCTGTCGGCGAGGAAGGCGATCCGGCGGTGGCCGTGTTTCGCGAGGTGCGTGACGGCTTCGACGGTGCCACCGAGGTTGTCGACGAGCACGGTGTCGGCCACGATGTCGCCTGCCGGGCGGTCGAGGAACACCACGGGGGTGCCCGCGCGCATCTCCGGCACGAGGTAGCCGTGCTGCATCCCGGCGGGCACGATCAAGATCCCGTCGACCCGGCGCGCGCAGAACTCCAGCGCCAGTTCCCGCTCCCGATCGGAGTTCTCCTCCGACGAGCCGGTGAGCACCTGGCGGCCGAAGGAGGTCGCGATGCGCTCGACAGCCCGGTTCAGCTCGGAGTAGAACGGGTTGCCGACGTCCTCGACGATCAGGCCGATGGTGCCGGTGGTCGACCCGCGGCGCAGGTTGCGCGCGCCGAGGTTGCGCCGGAAACCGAGCTGCTCGATCGCGGCCATGACGCGTTCGGCGGTGTCCGGGTGGACGGCCGGTTCGTCGTTGACGACCCGCGAGACGGTCTTGATGCTGACGCCCGCGAGCCGGGCCACATCGCTCATCGTGGCTCGTCTGCTGGTGGTGCGGTGGCCGGATTCCGGGCCACCGGGCGACAACGTTGTCATAGTGGCAGGATTCGACATCACGACGGCGGTCCGTGTCAATACCCGAATCGATAAAGTAGACATTTTTCCGGGTCGAAACGTTACGACGGACGGATGATCAGCGTGTCTTGAAACAGACAGGCTGCGCCGTGAGCCTTGACGTTCTCGTGAGCACTTCCCCATCGTTGCCCGCATCGACGGTGTGCGCGACAAGGTTGTCACCCCCCACGCTCTCGGTTCTCAAGACGACACGGTCGCGCCTGGAGTAGGAGAGGCGATGGCGATGGCGCGAGCGCGCTTCAGAGCCGGGCTGGTGTTGCTGACGACGGCCGTGACGGCCGCGGTGGCACCCGCGATCCCCGCCGCGGCGGCGAACACTGCGGCTGCTGTCCAAGACCCCGCCAAGTGGGTCAACACGTTCGTCGGGACCCGCCCCGGCGGCCAGGACCACGGCACCGGCGGCGGCGCCGGGAACACCTTCCCCGGCGCGGTGTCGCCGTTCGGGATGGTGCAGTGGAGCCCGGACACCGTGAAAGCCCAGCACGGCGGCTATTTCTATGACGACAACGCGTTGAAGGGCTTCAGCCTGACGCACCTCTCGGGCGCGGGCTGCTCGACGTACGAGGACATCCCGTTCATCCCGTTCGTCGGCGAGGTCACCACCTCGCCCGCGACCGACCCCGGCCGTTACACCTCGAAGTTCTCCCATGCCAACGAACACACCAGCCCCGGCCGTTACGACGTCACCCTCGACAGCGGTGCGAAGGTCGAGCTGAGCACCACCCAGCGCACCGGCTCGGGCCGGTTCACCTACCCGGCGGGTGCCTCCTCGACCCTGCTGCTCAACACCTCCGGCTCGGTCATGGGCACCGACGACGCCTCGATCACCATCGGCAAGGACACCATCAGCGGCTGGGCCACCAGCGGCCGCTTCTGCGGGGCCAAGGACAGCTACCGGGTGTACTTCTCGGCGAAGTTCGACACCCCGTTCGCCTCGATCGGGACGTGGAAGAACGGCGCGGTGACGCCGGGCAAGGCCGCCGAGACCGGGGGAGCGCAGCCGAAGGTGGCGCGGCCCAACGGTGACAAGGCGACACTCGCGCGCGCGGCGTCGATCGCGCCGCAGGACACGACCGTGAGTGGTCCGGGCAGCGGCGGGTACGTCACCTTCGACAACCTCGCGGGCGCGCAGGTGAACGTCCAAGTAGGACTGTCCTTTGTGTCCGTCGATGGCGCCAAGGCGAACCTGAAGGCGGAGAACACCAAGCGGTCCTTCGACGACGTCGCCAAGTCGGCGCGCAAGGCATGGAACGACCAGCTCGGCAAGATCGCCGTCGAAGGCGGTTCGGACGCCGACACCTCGACGTTCTACACCTCGCTGTACCACTCGCTGATCCAGCCGAACGTCTTCTCCGATGTGGACGGTAGCTATCCCGGTTTCGACGGCCGGATCCACAAGGCCGAACGCGGCCACGCGATGTACACGAACTTCTCCGGCTGGGACATCTACCGTTCGGAGATCCCGCTGCTGGCGACGATCGCGCCGAAGGAGACCTCGGATATCGTCCGCTCGATGATGGCCTACGCCGAGCAGGGCGGCTCGTGGGACCGCTGGACGGTCGCGAACGACTACACCGGCGTGATGAACGGCGACCCCTACCACATCATCGTGTCCAGCGCGTACGCCTTCGGTGCCCGTGACTTCGACGCGAAGAAAGCGTTGCTGCTCATGATCAAGGGCGCGACGCAGCCGACGCAGGGCTACACCGAACGGCCGGGTCTCGAGGACTACCAGAAGCTCGGCTACGTGCCCGGCGCGGGTGCCGACACCCTCGAATACACCAGCGCCGACTTCTCGATCGCGCAGCTCGCGCGGCGGCTCGGCGACAGCGCGACGTACCAGACGTTCATGAAGCGCGCGCAGAACTGGCAGAACCTCTACAACCCGGGCAGCGGACACCTCCAGCCGCGCGGTGCGGACGGCTCGTTCTCCGGGAACTACAACCCGTCCAGCTCGCAGGGCTGGGTCGAGGGCAACGGCGCGCAGTACGACTGGATGGTGCCCTACGACCTCGGCGGGCTGGTGACCGCGTTCGGCGGGAACAAGGCCGTGGAGTCCCGTTTGGACACCTTCTTCACCAAGCTGAACGCGGGAACCCATGAGCCGTATGCCTTCCTGGGCAACGAACCGAACTCGAACGCGCCGTGGGTGTACTCCTACGCGGGGGCTCCCGCCAAGACGCAGTCCATCGTGCGCCGCGCGATGACCGACCTGTACAACCCGAAGCCGGAAGGCTTGGTCGGCAACGACGACCTCGGCCAGATGTCCTCGTGGTACGTCTGGGCCGCGCTCGGCATCTACCCGGAGATCCCGGGCCGCGCCGAGACGCTGCTGAACACCCCGCTGTTCCCCAAGGCGACGCTGACCACCGGCGCGGGCAAGAAGATCACCGTCAGCGGGCAGGGTTCGGGCACGTACGTCGCGGGCCTGAAGGTCAACGGCACCGACGTCGGCAAGGCCTGGCTGCCCGAGGCGCTGATCTCGACCGGTGGCAAGCTCGACTTCGCGCTCTCGGCGACGCCGACCGCGTGGGGGAGTGCCACCGCGGACGCGCCGCCGTCCTTCCGTGACCAGGAGAAGCCCAGTCTGTCGTTTGTGGACCCGGCACGCGTGGTGACTCCGGCGGGCACGACGGCCAAGGCGTCGGTGGGTGTGCAGGATCTTTCCGGCACCGCGCGGAAGTGGACCTGGACAGCGTCCTCTGTGGACGGTGTCACGGTGTCGCCGGCGTCCGGCAGTGTTGACGTCCCCGCGGCGGGCAAGGCGCGCGCGGACATCACGGTGAGCGTCCCGGCGGGTACGTCCGACGGCGCTCGCCGGATCCCGGTGACGTTCTCCTCGCCGGGCCTGGCGAACACCCAGGCGACGCTCACGGTGCTCGTCGCGCAGCCGGGCAGCTGGCTCGCGACGGTGAACAACGCCGGGATCTCGCCGGACGCCAAGCCCGAGGCGGCGAACTTCGACGGCGGAGGCTGGAGCTACTCGGCCGACGCGCTGGCCGCCGCTGGGGCGAAGCCGGGCGCCGCGATCACGGTCGACGGGCTCAAGTTCACCTGGCCGTCGGCCGCGGTCGGCGACCCGGACAACATCGCCGCGTCCGGGCAGACCCTGAACGTCTCGGGCTCGGGCCGGTTGTCGCTGCTGGGCGCGGCGGCGAACGGGAACGCGTCGGGGACGCTGACGATCACCTACACCGATGGCAGCAAGGGAAGTGCGAACATCGGCTTTTCGGATTGGACGCTCGGCGGCGGCGCGAACCAGCCCGCGTACGGCAACCGCGTCGTGCTGTCCACGCCGTACCGCAACACGGCGGGCAGTACCCCGCAACAGATCCGCACGATGGTGTTCGCCACCGCGCCGATCACGCTGGACGCCGGAAAGACCGTCGCCAGCGTTACCTTCCCGGCCACGACGTCCGGCGGCGAACTGCACGTGTTCGCCGTCGCCGTCGGCTGACACAGTTTCCATCTGACACATTCAAGGGCGTCCTCGCCGGTTTTTCACGACCGGTGAGGACGCCCTCGGCGTAGGGCCCCATCGCCCGTTTGGCCGGTTGCGTGTGCCGTTCGCGGGGTTACCTTGGTCACATCCGGGGGCCACGGGGAGGTGGGGGGCTTGACCGTCATGACCGCGGCGGACGCGCGACCACTGAACTTCCCGAACGTCGAGAGTGTCGTGGCGGGATTCCTCCAGGGACGCCAGGAACTGTCCGGCGTGCCGATCGGCTCGGTGCTGCCACCGGGATTCAACGGCACTCAGCGGGCGGTCGTGCTCACCCGGCTCGGTGGCGTCTTCGTCGACGACGACCAGCTCGACAACGCCGAAGTCCGCATCGATTCCTACGGCCCGGACAAGATCGCCGCGCACGCGCTCGCGTGCGTGGTGCGCGGCGTGCTGCCGTTGCTGACCCGGGCGGCTCTCGGGGCGAGCGATCTCGCCGAAATCCAGGGCCCGTGCTTTTCGGTCGACCGAAGGCACTCAGACGCGAACCGGTACCTGATGAAGTACCGGTTCGTCCTCGAGGTGTACCCAAGACCGGCCTGACCATGGGCCGGGCGGCGCAGCAGGAGGCTGCCATGCCAGGACTGAACGCCAACGAGATCCGCGTCGCGGGGACCGGCTCGATCTTCGTGGCACCGGCGCACACGCCGGCACCGGCCGATTTCACCAAGAGCTGGGACGCGCCGTGGGTCAACCTCGGCTACACCTCCGCCGACGGGGTCAAGTTCGTCAAGAAGGACAAGCTCGATCCGGTCGACACCTGGCAGAGCGTCGCCTCGATCCGGTACGTCTTCAGCGACCGGGACCTCTCGGTGAAGTTCTCGCTGCTGCAGCTCAACGCCGACACGCTGCCGTTCTTCTTCGCCTCACCCAGTCCGGCCACACCGAACGTCTACGAGATCGCCGCCGCGCCCCGGGTCGACGAACGCGCGCTGGGCATCGAATTCAGCGACGGCCCGACGGTCCGGCACCGCTTCTACATCCCGCGCGGGGTCGTCACCGAAACCGAGGAAACCGCGGTGACCAGGACGGCGGCGATCAAGCTCGGCGTCACCTTCACCGCGCTCACCCCGATCAACGCGCGGTTCGAGCCACTGGCGCAGTGGTCCATGAACCAGACGGCGCCGACCGCCGCGACGGCGGAAACCGAAGAACAGCACGCCTGAACGGCCGGAGGGGACATCGATGGCGAAGTACAACGTCAACGCGGCGAGAGCCCAGCGGCTCGAAGCGCTGGGCGAGCACTGGGAGTTCGAACTCGACGGCGTCACCTTCGCACTGCCGACCGAACTGCCGCGCGACGCGGTGACCCGGCTGGCCACGCTCGACGCGTCCGATTTGGACGGTCTGCTGCAGGTGCTGCTCGGCGACGAGCAGTTCAAACGACTCGACGAGCACGCGCTGAGCGTGCAGGACATCCAGGCGCTGCTGGAGGCGTACGGCCGCGACACCGGTATGGCGCTGGGGGAATCCTCGGCCTCGACGCGCTCCTGAGCGAGCACGGCGAGGCCGTGGAAGCCGACCTCCTCCGGTTCTACCGGGTGGACCTGCTCGACTACTACCGCGGCAGGCTCTCACCCCGGCGGCTGCGGGTGCTGATCAAGCACCTGCCCCGCGAATCCGCGCTGGTGCGCGCGGTGCACGGGGAGACGGCCGACTGGGGCCTCACCGAGCACCTGCTGGCCGGCGCCATCGACGAACTGGCCGTGGGCAACTGGCTGTTCGTCTCGGCGAACTCCGACGAGCACGCCGACCCGCCGGAGCGGCCGCGTCCGGTGCCGCGCCCCGGCGTCGAGACCGAGCCGGAACCGGCCGCGACCCCGGACCAGATCGCCGCTTTCTTCGGTGTGCCAAGGAGGTGACCCCGTGACCCAGCCGACGTCCGCCATCACCGCCGAGGCCAAGGCCCAGGTGACGGCGCTGATCACCGGGATCCGCGAGTCGATCACGAACGCGGTGTCGGAAGCCGCGACCAAGCTCACCGAGGGATTCACCGAGCACGTCAACAAAGAGCTCGGCGAGATGACCGCGAAGTTCAAGGAGACCCATCCCGCGGTCACCGCGGCGGTCACCGACGTCGTCGGGTACGCCGACGCGATCAACACGGCCGCGACCGCGGTGCAGAACACCGTCGGGCAGGTCAAGGACGCGGCCACCGCGATGAAGGAACTTCCCGGCGCCATCAAGGATTTCCGCACCGGGCTCAAGGAAAGCGTCACCGAGGTCAAGGCGCTGGGCAACGATCTGCGGCAAATGGTGCGGGACGCGCCTGGCGCGATCCGCAATCTCGCCACGTCCATCCGGGGGAACCTGACCCAGGGCTTCAACGCCGCGCGGCAGGGTGCTTCCAACGCCGGGGCGGCGATCGGCCGGTTCGCGTCCAGCGCGCGCAGCATGGCCTCGGCGGCCGCCGCCGGGGTGCGGAACCTGGCGCTCCTGGCCGCGGGCTACGCCAGAGCGGCGGCGCAGGCGGTGATCGCGGGAGCGCGGACCGTGGCGATGGCCGTTGCCCAGCGCGTCGTCGCGGTCGCGACCCGCTTGTGGGCCCTCGCGCAGGCGCTGCTCAACATCGTCATGCGGCTCAACCCGATCGGGCTGATCATCACCGGGATCATGCTGCTGGTCGGCGCGGTCATCCTGGCGTACAACAGGAGCACCACGTTCCGGAACATCGTCAACGCCGTGTTCACCGCGGTGAAGAACGTCGTGGTCGCCGCGGTGAACGTGATCCGCAACATCGTCGCGGTGGTGTGGCCCTACATCGCGAAGGTGATCGAGATCGCGGTGACCGCGATCCGGCTCTACGTCACCACGTACTTCACCATCGTGCGCGCGATCGTCCTCGCCGTCTGGACCGCGGTGCGCGCCATCATCGTCGGCGCGGTCAACGCCGTCGTCGCGACCATCCGCGGGATCGGCCAGGTGGTCGGGATCGTCCGGAACGCGTTCGGCCAGGCCCTGTCCGCGGTCGGTTCGGCGATCTCCGGCGTGGTCGGGTTCGTGCGCGCGCTGCCGGGACGGGTGATCGGCGCGCTCGGCAACATCGGCCGGACCCTTTACAGCGCGGGGAAGTCGCTCATCGAGGGCTTCATCAACGGCATCAGGGACATGGCGGGCAACATCGTGTCGGCGATCAAGAACTTCATCGTGGACAAGATCCCCGGGCCGATCAAGAGCGTGCTCAAGATCTTCTCGCCCTCGCGGGTGATGGCCGACATCGGGCGCGACATCGGCGCGGGACTCACCGTGGGCATCGAGGACACCGGCGATCAGGTGGCGGGCGCGATGACCCGGCTGGTGCCGGTGCCCGGCTCGGCGACGATCCGCCCGGCGGTGGCGAATCTGACCACGACGCTGGCCGCCACCGTGGCGGGCCCGCTCGCCCGTGCCGCCCCGGCCGGGGCGGCGGCACCGGTGACGGTCAACGTGCATCCGCGCGCGGGCCAGTCGGAGTACGAGATCGGCCGGGTGGCGGCACGGGAGGTGGCATGGGCGGCGAAACGGTGACCGGCGGCGTGCTCGCCCTGCCGCTGTACACAGTGGACGGCTGGACCGGCAACACCGTGGACGGCGACGGCGTCGAATGGTGGGTGACCAAAGAGGACGGCTGGTCCAGCGGCCCCGGCGTCCGCCTCGAACTGGCCGACCGGCCGCAGCGGGACGGCAGTTTCGACGCGCCGTCGTTCCGCGCGGCACGCGTGATCACCTTGGAGGGCACCGCCGTCGCCCCCGACCCGGACGCCCGCGAACGGGCAAAGGACCGGCTCGCCGCGTTGCTCGCCGACGGTTCGGTGCTGGCCGAGCTGACCGTCCAGGAGCGGACGGTCTCGCGCCGCGCGCTGGTCCGGCTGTCCGCCGGGACGAAGGTCGTCGACACGACGCCGGTCAGCTTCGACTGGTCGGTGCAGCTCACCGCGCCGGACCCGCTGCGGTACGGCGCGGACGTGCACGAGCTGTCGTGCGGGCTGCCGCGTCCCGGGCCGGGGATCACCTTCCCGTTGAAATTCCCGCTCGTCTTCGGCCGGTCGGAGGGCGGCACGCTGGCGATCGCGAACGCGGGCAGCGCGACCGCGTGGCCACTGTGGACGATCACGGGACCCTGTACACAACCGGTGATCCGCAACGATTCCACCGGTCAGTGGCTGGCCTTCTCGCTGAGCCTGTTCGAGGGGGACGCCCTCGTGGTGGACGTCGCCGCCCGGTCGGTCTTCCTCGGCGGGGTGTCGCGCAGGTCCGCGCTGCAGCCGAGGTCGAGCTGGTTCGGGCTGCCGCCGGGGAACACCACCATCGGTTTCGACGCGTTCGACGACACCGCGGCCGGGGCGCTCGGCGTCCGCTGGCGCGACGCCTGGTTGTAGGAAAGGGGAACGGGCATGGCAGAACGGCACGCGGGCTGGGTGGACGGCGTCGACTCGGCCGAGGCACGGCTGATCACCGGCGCGCTCACCCAGGCGCAGGGCACCGGTGACGTGCTCGATCCGCTGCGGGTCCGCTCCGGGCTCCGCGACGGCGGCGGCAACCCGGGAAAGGTGGCCCTTGGCACGAACAAGGTCACCGTCAACCCGTTCCAGGCGGTGCTCGGCGATCCCGCCAAACCCGGGGACGGCCCGTACGTGGTGACCCTCGACGCGGCCAAGGACCTGCCGTTCGGCGCGGCGCACGTCTCGCTGTCGCGCTACGACCTGGTGGTCGCCGAGATCGTCGGTGGTGGTTTCGCGGTGAACATCTACGCGGGCGAGAACTCCGCGAGCCCGGTGCGCCCGGTGCCCGGCGGCTCGCCGTCGCTGGTGCTCGCCGAGGTCCTCGTCCCGCCTGCGGGCACCGCGCCGACGCTGACCGACCGCCGTCAGTTCACCGCGGCGATGAGCGGGATCCTGCCGGTGCGGGGTGACCTCGACCTCCCGCCGGCGGCGCAGGCGCACGGCAGCCAGCTCGTGTACCGGATCGACACCGGGGTTCTCCTGTGCCGCAAGGGAAATGCCTGGGTTCCGTACCGGCCGCCGCGCGGCGACACCTGGCACGCCCCGACCCTGCAGAACGGCTGGGTGAACTACGGCGCCGGGTACAACGACGCCGCCTACACCATCACCGACGACGGCTGGGTGCGGCTGCGCGGGCTGGTCAAGAACGGCAGCATGGGCAAGCCGATCTTCACTCTGCCGGTGGGCTACCGGCCGGTCTCGCGGTGGCTGCTCGGCGTCACCACCAACGCGGACGCGCACGGCCGGTGCGACATCCTGACCGACGGCCAGGTGTTCGCCTACACCGGCAGTCCCGGCTGGTACTGCCTCGACGACATCACCTTCTCGACCTATTAGGACAGTGCATGGGCACGACGTACACGTATCTCGTCACGGATCTGCGGTCCGGCGCGATCCTGGACGAGCTGCCGCTGTCCGGGGTCACCTTCGACAAGAAGCTCAACGACGCCGGCGGCCTGCGGGGCCGGTTGCATGTGGACGATCCGGAGATGCGGCTGCGCGAGCCGCGCGTGCTGACCGAACCGGGCCGGACCGCGATCTACGTCGATCGGGACGGGGACCTGTTGTGGGGCGGGATAGTCTGGACCAGCCGCTACGCCTCGTCGGACGGTGTTCTCGAACTCGGTGCCGCCGACTTCCTGTCCTATTTCGACCATCGGCTCGTGCTCGATCCCGCGGACCTGACCAAGGCCGTGTCCTTCACCGCGACCGATCAGATCGTCATCGCGCAGCGGCTCGTCCAACTGGCACAGTCTCATGTGGACGGTGATATGGGTGTCGGGTTCACCGGATCGGAGTCCTCCGGGGTCGTGCGCACGGTGAGCTACGCGCCCCGTGATCTCAAGTCGGTCGCCGAGGTCCTGCGCGACATGGCGAACACCGACACCGGCTTCGACTTCGCCTTCGACGTCCGCTACGACGCGAGCGGCGAACTGGAACGGTTTCTCCGGCTGGGGTACCCCCGCCTCGGCTCACCTGGCGGGGAACGCGCGTATGTCTGGGAACACGGCGCGAATCTCGTGGATTTCGGCTGGCCGGTCGACGGGGCGAGCATGGCGACCAGGGTGTTCGGCACGGGCAGCAGCGAGCTGCCCGGCGGGCCGGTGATGCGGGCCGATCCCTCGGCACACGACGCGGGCTGGCCGCTGCTGGAGGTCGCCGCGGCGCCGGTCGACACGAAGGACACGGCGATGCTGGCCGCGTACGTGGCCGGAGAACTGGCCGCGCGACGGCGTCCGGTGGTGTTGCCCGAGCTGACGGTGCGCGCCGATCTGGATCCGGTGATCGGCTCCTATGCGGTGGGGGACAACGCCCGCGTGATCATCGACGATCCGTTCTTCGCCGGCGACCAGCTCGACGTCACGGTGCGGCTGCTCGGCCTTTCGGTGACACCCGGCGACGACGCCGGGCAGGAGGAGGTCGTGCTGACCGTGGCACCGTTCCAGGAGCCGTCATGATCTTCCCGCGGAGGCGGCATGGGCAGGGTTAACCAGCCGGACACGCTGGTGTCGGAGCTGCGCGAGATCCAGCGGCGGCTGCGGCTGCTCGAAGGCGGCCACGCGGCCACCGCGGCGATGTTCTCGGCCACCGCGGCGCCCACGCCCTCGGTGGTGCCGTTCCTGCCCGCGCGGCCCGCGGACTGGCCGGGCACGCCCTCGGCGTCCTGGGTCCCGCTGGTGCGGCTGCTCACCGCCCCCGGCGCGCTCCGGGTGGTGGTCGAAACACTGGCGGACGCGGCGGCCACCGGGCAGGTGCGGGTCCTCGTCGACGGTGTCGCGGCGGAGGGTGTGCTGGCCGTGGCCCCGGTGGAAACCCGGTACACGGTCCCGGTCACCGCGGAATCGGCGCTGACCGAGCTGGTCGTCGAAGCCCGCCGGACCGGGGGTAGCGGCCTGGTGCGGGCGGTCGCGTTCGCGGTGTCCTGAAGTGGACAGGCTTGTACCGGGCTCTTGACCGGCGTTGTGGCCGATGCCGAAAGTGTGGGGAACGACATCGTTGTCAGGAGGTGGTCCATGTCCGCGAGACCCCGCACCCGTGCGGCCGGGCTCGTGCTTTCCCTGCTGGTCCCGGCCGCGACGCTGGTTCCCGCCACCGCTGAGGCCGCGCCGGCGGACGCGCTCGATTCCGTCAACACGTTCATCGGCACCAAGGACGACGGGAACACCTTCCCTGGCGCGTCGGCGCCGTTCGGGATGACGCAGGTGAGCCCCATCGGTTCGCACTACGCGGGCTGGCGTTACGACGACACCGCGATCCGCGGCTTCGGGCATTTCTTCCTGTCCGGCGCGGGCTGCTGGGAGCAGGGCGGGCTCGTCTCGACCCTGCCGACCACCGGCGCCGTCGGGCCGGGGGCGGCGTTCGACACGACCAAGCCCGCGACGTTCGACCAGAAGCGGTACGCCTCGCCGTACACCCATGACGGCGAGGTCGGCAAACCCGGCTACTACAAGGTCCGGCTCACCGGTTACGGCGGCATCGACGTCGAGACGACCGCGACCACCCGCACCGGTGTGGAGCGCTACAACTTCGCGAAGCCGGGCGACGCCAACGTGTTCGTCAACGTCGGGCAGGCCAACGACAAGGAACCGGTGACCGCGAGCAGCATCCGCGTCGTCGACGACCGGACGGTCGAAGGCACCGTGGAATCGCAGGCGTTCTGCGGCGGGAAGCCGTACACGACGTGGTTCCGCACGACGTTCGACAAGCCGTTCAAGTCCTCCGGCACCTGGTCGCCCACCGGCGGAACGCCCGGCGGCAAGGAATCCTCGGGCGGCGCGGGCCTGCGCGGCGCGTGGCTCACCTTCGGCGGCGGCCCGGTGACCGCGACCACCGCGATCTCCCAGGTCGACGCGAACGGCCCGAAGGTCAACCTCGCCGCCGAGCGGGTCCGCCCGTTCGACCACGTCCGCGCGGACACCCAGCGCACGTGGCGTCGCGAGTTGTCCACTGTGGACATCAAGGGCGGGAAATCGGACGACCGCACGGTCTTCTACACCTCGCTTTACCACTCGCTACTCCAGCCGCTGACCGGCAACGACGCGGACGGCCGTTATTACGGCTTCGACAAGAAGATCCACCGCGCGGTCGGCTGGACCTACTACGACTTCTTCTCGCTGTGGGACA
Organism: Amycolatopsis sp. NPDC059027; assembly: GCF_042739735.1. Lineage (NCBI taxonomy): Bacteria > Bacillati > Actinomycetota > Actinomycetes > Pseudonocardiales > Pseudonocardiaceae > Amycolatopsis > Amycolatopsis sp. NPDC059027. The sequence continues at coordinate 71,054 of NZ_JBHYIK010000018.1, forward strand.
CCTACCGCTCGCAGAACCAGCTCCTCGCGATGCTGCGCCCGGACCGGGCCAAGGACATCGCGAAGAGCGTCCTGGCGATTCACGACCAGGGCGGCTGGCTGCCGCGATGGGCGTATGCGAGCCAGGAGACGAACACGATGACCGGCGACCCGGTCACGCCGTTCCTGGTCGACCTGTGGCGCTACGGGGCCTTGTCCGGCAACGAAGTCAAGGCGTACCAGGCGTTGTTGCAGAACGCGCGCGAGGTACCCCCGGCGGCGTCGCCGTTCCAAGGACGCTCCGGGAATCCCAGCTACCAGAAGGACGGCTTCGTCCAGTACGACCCGAACTTCCCGAAGAAGGGCCAGGACACCGACCCGAACCACGGCGCGTCGGCGACGCTGGAGTACGCGCTCGGCGACTGTTCGCTGTCGATCATGGCGGCAGCGCTGGGCAGGAAGGACGACGCGAAAGCGCTTGCGGAGAAGTCCCGCACTTACCGCACGCTGTGGGACGCCAGCCAGAACGACCGCGGGTTCAGCGGTTTTTTCCGGCCGAAGGTGGCGGGCGGCGGCTGGTTCACCCCGGCCGACAAGCCGTACAACCCGCAGAGCCAGGACGGGTTCCACGAGGGTACGTCGTGGCAGTACCAGTGGCTGACCCAGCAGGACGTCCCGGGCATCACGAAGCTCATGGGCGGCAAGGACAACGTCGGCAAGCGGCTCGACGACTTCTTCGCCTACTCCGACCTCGTGGCCGACCCGGCCAAGACCGTGCGCGAGAAGTGGGTTGTCGGGCCGTACAACTACTACAACCAGTTCCGGTACAACCCGAACAACGAACCTGACCTGCACGCGCCGTGGATGTACACGCTTTCCGGGCAGCCGTGGAAGACCTCCGCGGTGCTCCGCGCGGCACAGACGCTGTTCACCAACGCGCCGAACGGCGTGACCGGCAACGACGACCTCGGTGAGATGTCGGCGTGGTACGTCTTCAGCGCGTTGGGGATCTACCCCGGTGCGCCGGGCACCGGGAACTTCCTGTTGTCCGCGCCGCGGTTCTCGAAGTCGGTCATCCACCTGCAGAACGGACGCGACGTGACGATCGCCGCGGGCGGGGCGGACGGCGCGAAGCTCCAGTACGTCGCCGGTCTGCGGGTCGGCAACGGCTGGTGGTCGTCGCCGAGTGACAAGGCGTACGTCAGCTTCGAGCAGCTCAACCGCGGGGTGACGCTGGACTTCCGGCTCACCACCGACGCCGCCCAGGCCACCTGGGCGACCGGCCCCGGCGGCGCCCCGGCGTCCCCCTGCGCGGGATAGCCCGCTGAACGAAAAGGGGGTCGCCGCGGATACCCGCGGCGCCCCCCCAGACCCCGGGGGGGGGGCCCGCCAGGGGCGCCGCCCCAGGTCGCCCCCCCGCCCCGGGGGCCCCCGCGCCCCCCCGGGGGGGTCTACCCCCCTAAACCCTTGGGGGGGGGCGCGGGCCCCCCCCGCCCCCCCCCCCTTCAGCGTTGCGTGCGGACCGTCATGCGCTCCAGCCGTAGTACCAGCCCGGACCCTGCGGGTACGAGCCCTCGTAGTAGCACTCGGACTTCACCGTGTGCTTCGCGCGATCCTGATCGCAGGCCGCGACGCTCGGGAACGGGCCTTCTTCGAACCACACCTTCGGCGAGGTGACCTGAGTGCTGGTCTCCGGTGCCGCCGCGAAGGCGGGCTGGGCCGCGCCCGTCGCGAGCAGGCCGGCCGCCAGGATCGCGCCGGTCGCGGCGGCCTTGCGCATGCTGAGCAGGGTCATGTAATTCCTCCGCTTTCCCCACAGAATCAAGCAGTGTCGCTCCGGCCAGTAAGCCGGGCACGAAGTGAATCTTCGACGAGATGCTGTACGCGGTCAAGCGATTACCCGTAGTTGTCCCGCCAATGGTCTAGTCCGGTCTGGACCAGTGGTCGTGAGCATCATCACGGGCCCCGGTGTTCCGGTGAGGGCCGTCACGTATCACACTGGTGTTACACACGTCCGACAGCGCTGTTGACGTCCACCCGGGAATCCCGTTTGGACACAGTGAGGTCGGACATGTTCGTGTAGAGCGCCAGTGAGAGTGTGAGACCCACTCAGGAGGAGTCGTGTCCAGCAAGGCCGCTTTAGTATTCCGCGTGGCCGCAGTCGCCGAAGCCCTGTCCTGGGCCGGCTTGCTGATCGGGATGTTTCTCAAGTACGTCGTCCACGCCGCGAACGATGGCGGTGTCCCCGTCCTCGGCATGGTGCACGGCGTCATCTTCGTCCTGTACGTCGTGATCTCCCTCTCCGTCGCGAAGCCGCTCGGCTGGCGCCCGCGCACGCTGGTCCTCGCGCTGTTCTCCTCCATCCCGCCGCTGTTCACCTGGCTGTTCGAGAAGTGGGCGCTGCGCAACGGCAAGCTCGACGGCCCGCAGCGGCTGAGCCAGGGCGGCACCGGCCTCTTCCAGGCGAAGACCCCGGAGACCGCCGCGGCCTGATTCCCCGGTCCCTTTACGGCCCCCGTGAGCACCGCTCACGGGGGCCGTTTCATTCCGCCTCGCGAATAGCCTTTCGGGCGGCACGAACTGTCGGTGTCCGGCAGTACGCTCGCTGTGACCGGTTCCGAGGGGAGAGGTGGCCCATGAAATTGACCAAGCTGGCGGGCGTGGACTGCATAACTGGTTCCGACTGCGCCAGAGTGTCGCTGACGGAGTGGGGGACGGTCGCCGTCCAAGGCGATGTTCTGTTGCCTGAGGGCGACGTGCGGCCTGGCCGGGGCGAGGCCGTAGTGGAAATTCCGCTCAACCTACTTCTGGAGGCGGCTCGTGCGGCGCGGTGAGGAGAAACTGAGGTCGGGCGACAACTGGCTGACCGGTGATGCCTGGGCCGCCCAGTGGCAGAACTTCAAGCGGAGCGCGTGGCGGCTGGAGACCTTGCCCGCTTACAAGGTTGGCCCGGAAGAAGGTGGACTCGAGCGCTTCCTGGCAACCGGTGAGGCCGAGCCACCCACACACTGGTACGAAGAGTTGCGGGAGCACGCCGCGGCAGGCCGCACGGTCGGCCGAGTACACACGCTTACCCCACCGCTCAGTGACTACCTGCGGTGGGAATTCACGGCCTACCCGGGCAGTGTCGATGCCGGTGAAGACGTCCGCATTCTCGACTACTCGCGAACGCCGAATCCGGGGCTGCCTGACCAGGACTTCTGGCTGTTCGACGACGAGGTGGTCGTCTTGATGCACTACGAGGCCGACGGCACGCAGGTCGGGCGGGAGCGGCTGGTCGACGTGGACCCGGCGCCCTACGTTCGGTACAAAGAGCTGGCGATCCAGCACAGCGTCCCTTTCCTGGAGTACGTCGCGAAGGACTGATGTTCGAACCCGAGAGTGCCGCGGCTGGTCAGCTCAGCCTCGCGGAAGCCCTGCGCACCCTGCGCAGGGCTTCTGGGCTGTCCGGTGAACGGCTGTCCGACAAGACCGGCATCAGCCAGTCCAAGATCTCGAAGATCGAGACGGGCAAGCTCGTGCCCAGCATCACGGACGTGGAGCAGATCGTTCACGCGCTCGGCGTTGACCGTGGATACGCCGGTGAACTGCTCGCGCTGGCGCAGTTGGGCACTACCGAGTACGAGTCCGGCCGCGCCAAGAGCAAGCTCGGCTGGGGCAAGGTGCAGGACCGGCTCGCCGCGATCGAGCGGTCCGCCACCGAGATTCGATTCGTCCTCCCGACTATGATCACCGGCCTGCTTCAGACCGCTGAATACGCGTCGGTGGCGGTGAACGCTCCGATCGGACGGCAAACGTCCGAGGCGGTGCAGCGGGAGATCGTCGCGCGCAAGCTTGATCGCCAGCGAATCCTTTACGACACCGGAAAGCGGTTCGACTTCCTCTTTACTGAAGCCGCCTTGCGGTGGCGGCTTTTGTCCGCGCCGGGAATGGCGATCCAGCTGGACAAGGTGGTATCATTCGCCGCACTTTCGAGCGTTTCGGTTCAGGTCATTCCGCTCACTGTGACCATGGCCGATGCACCGCTCGAAGTGTGTGTGATCTATGACGACCGCCTCGTGACGATCGAGACATCCGCCAGTGGGCTGGCGTTGCGCGATCCGCGGGACATCGCGTTCTACCGGGCGCAGTTCGACTACTTCTCCTCCTGCGCGCTCGGCGGTGAAGCTGCCAGAGAGTTCATTTCCGGCATTGCCGACGAGTTCCGGCGCGAGTCGGCCTGAATGAGGTTTCTCGCTGAGGTTGTGGCCACGTCATGAGGTGCCGGGGTGGTGGGGGGGGGGGGGGGCGGGGCGGGGGGTCGGTGTGGAGGTGGGCGGGATGCGGCGTGCGTGGGCGCGGGGC
>NZ_JBHYIK010000018.1:75385-78525 GCF_042739735.1 Amycolatopsis sp. NPDC059027
TGTTGTGGTGTGCGTTGTGTGGGTGCCTCCGTGGGGGGGGGGGGGGGGTGGGCTCCCCCCGGCTGGGGGGGGTCTTTCTGGGCGCGCCCGGCGCCCCCCCCCCCACGTCGGGCGACGCTGTCGACGTGGGGGGAGTGCGAGGGGTACCCCCGGTGCACCCACCGGCTCGGCGGACCGAAGGCGTACTTCAGTGCATCCGCACTCCCACAGTGCGGCACTCTTAGTGAGAAAGCCTCAATTCGGCTCTTGGAATATTCGCGTCGTCTCAGGTTGCCTGAATACATTCCGGTGAATGCTGTGTCGTGACGCGAATATTTCCGTCAAGGAATTGAATTCGTTCTTATCGTCCGGTGAATGGGTGAGCGGCTCGACTGGCGGCTGATCTGGTGGGTGAACACCGGTAAGGCCCTGCACGCGCTGGCGCGTGAGGTGCCGCGTGGCGTGGCGGCCACTCGGCGTGCGTTGTGTGGTGAACAGGTGCGGGTGGTCGTCCGGCCTTGGCTCGTCGTGCCGGGACCGGTGCCGATACGGGAGTGCCCCGCCTGCCGCGCGAAGGTGAACGCGGTGCGGCCGGAACGAATCTCCCGGCTCGGGCTTCCGTCCTGATCGGACAGTCCGGAGTGGAGCGCTTACTCCGTGAAGTCGCCCGCGGCGCGTCGGACCTTCGTCAGCAGGTCGGTGAGCTGCTCGGTCTGGCGGCCGGTCAGGCCAGTGAGGCCGAAGTCGATGGTGGTGACGGCTTTCGTCGCCTCCTCTCGGCGGGCGCGGCCGTCGTCGGTGATCTCGACCAGGGTCGTGCGCCGGTCGGTGGGATGCGGGACACGCTTGACGAGCCCGTCGCGCTCCAGCCGGTCCACTATGTTGGTGACGCTGGTGGGATGCAGTTGCAGCCGTTCACCCATCACGCGCATGGGCAGGCTCGCGCTGCGGGCGAAGGTGAGCAGCACCAGCGCCTCGTACCGGGCGAAGGTCAGGCCGTGGGGCTTGAGCGCGCCGTCCACCGCGGACTGGATGATCTGTTGCACCCGCATCACGCCGGTGACCGCGGCCATGGTGCCGGAGGGCCCGATCCGGGCCTCCCACAGCTGCGCCGCGCGGGCAATCGGGTCGAACGGCAGCGGACGGTTCATGACGGTCGAAGTTACCAGCGGGTACCGGGTTCGTGTCGGCTGACCGAGGAAAAGAGAGGACACAAGATGATCGTCGCCTTCAGCGTCAGCCCGTCCGGTGGGGACTCCGGCGGCGGAGTCAGCGAGGCGGTCGCCCGCGCGGTGCGGGTCGTGCGCGAGTCGGGGCTGCCCAATTCCACCAACGCGATGTTCACCAACATCGAGGGCGAGTGGGACGAGGTCATGGCCGTCGTCAAGCGCGCGGTCGAGGCGGCTGGGGAGGGCGCTTCGCGGGTCGGGCTGGTGCTCAAGGCCGACATCCGGCCGGGCTACGAAGGTCAGCTCGAGGCGAAGGTCGAGCGCGTCGAGGCGCGGCTTAAGGAGTGATCACGGCAGCGGGGGCGTGAACGCGACCTTCCAGCGTCCCTTGGCCTCGGTCAGGGCGAGCGGATACGAGAACCGTTCGCCCTGGGCGCGGACGCCGGTGACCACCGCCTGGGTGGGCTGCCGCTCGTCGGGGGCCAGCTGGACCGCCACCTCGCGGACCTCACCGCTGTCCAGTTTGGCGAGATAGCTCTTCGCGAAGTCGCCGGAGTCCTTGCCGCCGTAGTCGACGAGGTTCGCCAGCGCGTCCGAGTCGCGGGCGGTCAGCGCCGTGGCCAGCTGATCGCGCAGGTTCGGCGGCGAGTCCGCGCCCGCCTCGGGCTGGTGCGCGATGAGCAGCGTGATCGTGGTGATCCAGGCCACCAGCGCGAGGACAGCCCCGCCGACCCGGACGTCTCGCTTGCTCACCATCGGCCCGCCCTCTCGTGCTTCTGGGGCCGAGCTTGCCCCACGGCGGGTTTCCTGCCAACCGGACGGGCCGGACACCAGCGGTGAAACGCTCGCGGATGCGTGCCAGGATGGACCTGTGACACACCCACGCGGATCTGCAGCAGCGAAGTCAGCGGCCATGTCCGCCGCCCTCTCCGGCGCGGTCGATCTGTCCGCACTGAAGGCCCGTGCCGAAGCGGCACGCAAACAGCCGGCGGCCCCGCCCGAGGGCGGCGGCCCGGCACCGTCCGGGAACGGCGCGCCCTCGGGCGACGCCGTGATCGAGGTCACCGAGGCGACGTTCCAGGCCGAGGTCGTGGAGCGTTCGCTGCGCCAGCTGGTGATCGTCGACCTGTGGGCCGAATGGTGCGGCCCGTGCAAGCAGCTCAGCCCGGTGCTGGAGAAGCTCGCCGGCGAGAGCAACGGCGCCTGGGTGCTGGCCAAGGTCGACGTCGACGCGAACCCGCGGATCGCGCAGCTGTTCGGCGCCCAGTCGATCCCGACCATCGTCGCGATCGGCGCGGGCCAGCCGGTGGACGCGTTCTCCGGCGCCCTTCCCGAACCCGAGATCCGGAAGTGGCTCGGCGCGCTGATGGACGCGCTGCGGGACAAGCTGCCCAGCATCACCGCGGCCGAGCAGGGCGGCGGCCCCGTCGAGGAGCCCGAGGACCCGCGGTTCACCGAGGCCGAGACCGCTTTCGAGCGTGGCGATTTCGCGGCGGCGCAGGCGGCCTACGAGCGCATCCTCGACGTCGAACCGGCCAACGAGCAGGCCAAGACGGCGCTGGCCCAGGTGAAGTTCACCGCCCGCGCCGAGGCGGCCGACCCGGAGGCGCTCGCGAAGGCCGACGCCGACCCGTCGGACATCTCCGCGCAGCTCGCCGCCGCCGACCTCGATGTCGCGGAGCAGCGGGTCGAGGCCGGATTCGCCCGGCTCATCGCGACCGTTCGCCGGACCGCGGGCGAGGACCGCAACAAGGTCCGTGAGCACCTGGTGGCGCTGTTCGACCTGTTCGACCCGGCCGACGAGCGCGTCATGAAGGCACGCCGCGACCTGGCCAGCGCCCTGTTCTGAGCCCTGCGCGGCCCTTGACGCCGAGCCAGCGCCCACGGGCCCGGAATGGGGGGGGTGGGCCACCAACAACGGGGGGAGCGCCCCCAAAGGTGGGATAAAGACAAAGGTGGGAGCGGGGGGGGCACACAGAAGCAGAGGAAAGA
>NZ_JBHYIK010000018.1:78535-89143 GCF_042739735.1 Amycolatopsis sp. NPDC059027
ACCCCCCCCCCCCAAACCCCGTTGTATATTTGTCGGGGGGGCTGGTATTTGTTTATAAGAGACCGCCTTCCGGGCGTCAGACGCCCGTAAGGTGGCCTTAACGGCACGTGGGAGAAGCGTGGCTCAGCCGTACTGCGTCGAGCAGACCGACGAGCCTTCGAGGTAGCCCTTCCGCAGTGATTCGACCCGGTCGAAACCGCTGGCGGGGCGGTTGCCGTTGACGTCGGCGGAGACGAGGCTCTCCGGCATCAGCAGGTCCGCGATCGCCTCGTCGAGGTCGCCCGCGGACAGCCGCAGGACCTGCCCCTGCTTGTTCGAGGCGGCCGCCCAGGCACCCACCAGGCAGGACGTGCGCAGGCCCGCGTTCGGATTGTCCAGCGAGGCGCCGACCCCCTTCTGGATGCCCAGCGCGTAGCGGGACGCGACCTCGGCGAACGCCGCGAAGTCCCCCATCCCGCCACGGGTCTGGCCCTTCTGCTCGGCCTTGCGGTCCACCGGCTGCGCGATCTGGTTCAGCTTCGCCATGTCGATATTGACGGTGTTGTTGTCCGGGCAGTACGACGCGGGCGGGGTGCTCTTGCCGTTCGAGCAGCTGCCGCCCCCCTCGACGATCTCTGGCGCGGCGACCCCGGCGCCCTTGAACGCCTCGTCGAGGCTCTTCTTCAGCAGCGCGAGCAGCTGACCGTTGAACTTCTCGTCGCCCTTGCCGGTGTCCTTCTTGTCGAAGGGGCGCTCGGTGAGGCGGGCCTTGACGTTCTCGGCGTTCATCGCCGCGCATTCCTTGGGGCCCTTGGTGAACCCGGTCTGGAAGGCGAATGTGCGGTCGAAGGCGGTGCCGTGGGCCTGCTGGTCGCTGCCGCTGGTGCCCGCCGAGTCGCGGATGAAGAACATCGCGGCCATCACCTGGTTGAGGCCCTCGGCGGTGGACACCTGGTAGAACTTGCTCTTGTCCTCGGCGACCCACCGGAAGTAGCCGCCCGCGAAGCAGTCGGCCTGCTGTTCCTTCACCACGGTCGGTGTGGCCTTGGTGACCCCGGCCTTCTCGCCGAGCCGGTACTGGATGGCGTGGCCGAACTCGTGCGCGAGCACGGTCACCACCGACATCGGGCCGAACCGTTCCCGCAGCGACGGCAGCAGCACGCCGCGGTCCCACGCCACCGAGTCGTCCGGCGGGCAGTAGAAGGCGTTGACGAGCCCCTTGACGCTGCCGCACTCGGTCTTCTGGGTGTCGCGCTTCGCGTCGTAGGACAGCAGCGACTTCACCGGCTTGAACGGCTGGCCGCCGAAGTTCGCCGGGAGCTGATCGGTCCAGTACGCCTGCACATCGGCGATCGCGGCGGTGGCGAGCTTGTCGTCCTCACCGCCGTCGGCGTTCTTGACGTCCAGGTCCGGCGTCGGCGCACCGGACTTCAGGCCGCTCTCGAAATGCGTCACCGGCAGACCGGCGACGCTGCCCGCGCCCGTGTCCGCCGACGAGCCGGACGAGCTGCCACCGCACGCGCTCAAGCCCAGGACGGCCACCGTGACGACGGCGATCAGAGCCGGGCGGCGAAAGCCCCACCCTCCCCCTTGGATCATGTTCACTCGCTTCACATCGATTACACGGGCAGGCAGGACCCTACCCAGTGATTACCGGCCTCGTGCCGTTATCCCCGAACTGTGTACGAGGGAGCCGCTCCCGATATGGTCGGTGACCATGCGTGCAGTCCGCCGGTTCACCGTCCGCGCGAGCCTGCCGGAGCCGTTGACCGGCCTCGGTTCCCTCGCCACCAACCTGCGCTGGACCTGGCATCCGCCGACCCGCGACCTGTTCGCGTCGATGGACGCCGAGCTGTTCAACGCCGTCCGGGATCCGCTGCGGATGCTCACCGCGCTGCCGCCGGAGCGGCTGGAAGAGCTGGCCAAGGACGAGGAGTTCCTCGCCCGCGCACGGGACTCCGTCGCCGATCTCGAGCGCTACCTCACCGAGCCGCGCTGGTATCAGCGGCGCGAGGACGCCGACCTCCCGCGGGCGGTGGCCTACTTCTCCATGGAGTTCGGCGTCACCGAGGCCCTGCCGAACTACTCCGGCGGGCTGGGCGTGCTCGCCGGGGATCACCTCAAGGCCGCGTCCGATCTCGGCGTACCGGTGATCGGCGTCGGGCTGCTCTACCGCGCCGGGTACTTCCGGCAGTCGCTGTCGCTGGACGGCTGGCAGGTCGAGCACTACCCGGTGATCGACCCGAACGCGTTCCCGCTGGAACTGCTGACCGAGGACGGGAAACCGGTGCTCGTCGGTGTCGCGATGCCGGGTGGGCGGGAGCTGCGCGCGCAGATCTGGAAGGCCAGGGTCGGCCGCGTCCCGCTGCTGCTGCTCGACACCGACACCGACGCGAACGACGACGACCTGCGCGCGGTCACCGACCGGCTCTACGGCGGCGACGCCGATCACCGCATCCGGCAGGAGATCCTCGCCGGGATCGGCGGATTCCGCGCGGTGCGGAAGTACTGCGAGCTCACCGGGCATCCGCAGCCCAGGGTCTTTCACACGAACGAGGGACACGCGGGATTCCTCGGGCTCGAACGCGCGCGGGAGATCATCCAGGCGGACGGGCTGGCGTTCGAGGAAGCGCTGCCCGCGGTCCGCGCGGGCACCCTGTTCACCACGCACACCCCCGTCAGCGCGGGCATCGACCGGTTCCCGGTGGACGTCGTCCAGCGGTACTTCACCGACGGCAGGCTGGTGCCCGACGTCGACCTGCGCCGGGTGCTGGCGCTCGGCGCCGAGGACAACCCCGGCCTGTTCAACATGGCGCACATGGGCCTGCGGCTGGCGCAGCGCGCGAACGGCGTGTCCCAGCTGCACGGGCGCGTCACCCGGCGCATGTTCTCCCGGCTGTGGCCGGGATTCGACGACGCCGAGGTGCCGATCTCCTCGGTGACCAACGGCGTCCACGGACCGACGTGGGTCGCCCGCGAGCTGAGCGCGCTCCTCGGCCGCGACCACGAGGAGTGGGGCCTCGACGGCAATGGCGGGAAACCGCTCCGTGAAGGCGTTTCCGACGCCCAGCTCTGGGAGCTGCGACGCGAACTGCGGGAGAAGCTCGTCTTCGAGGTCCGGCGGCGGGTGCGCGCGGCGTGGCTCCAGCGCGGCGCCTCACCGCTCGAACTCGGCTGGGTCGACTCGGTCTTCGACCCGGACGTGCTGACCGTCGGCTTCGCCCGGCGTGTCCCGACGTACAAACGCCTGACGCTGATGCTGCGCGACCCGGACCGGCTGCGCGCGCTGCTGCTCGACGAGCGGCGCCCGATCCAGCTCGTCGTCGCCGGGAAGTCGCATCCGGCCGACGAGGGCGGCAAGCAGCTCATCCAGCAGATCGTCCGGTTCGTCGACGATCCGGCCGTGCGGCACCGGATCGTGTTCCTGCCCGACTACGACATGTCGATGGCGCGCTACCTCTACCGCGGTTGCGACGTCTGGCTCAACAACCCGGTGCGGCCGCTGGAGGCCTGCGGGACCTCGGGGATGAAGTCGGCGCTCAACGGCGGGCTCAATCTGTCCATTCGCGACGGTTGGTGGGAGGAGTGCTACGACGGCAGCAACGGCTGGGCCATCCCGAACGCGGACGGCGTGACCGACCCGTTGCGCCGTGACGATCTGGAGGCCGCGGCGCTCTACGATCTGCTCGGCCAGCAGATCGCACCGCTGTTCTACGACCGCGACGGCGGGGGCGTCCCCAACGGCTGGCTGTCCATGGTGTGGCACACGCTGGAGACGCTCGGGCCGCGGGTGCAGGCCGCTCGGATGGTGCGCGAGTACGTCGAATCCGGCTACCTGCCCGCCGCCCGGATGGTCGCCGCCGCGACCGGGGACGGTTACCGCGGCGCGCTTTCGCTCGCCGACTACCGCACGAAACTCGAGGTCGCGTGGCCGCGGGTGCGGATCTTCGACTCCGAGCTGCTGGTCGAGGACCGGCAATCGCTGGTCGTCGGCACCGAGGTGACCGTGCGGGCGCGGATCGACCTCGCCGGGCTCGATCCGTCCGAAGTGGACATTCAGGCCGTCGTCGGGCGCGTCGGCGAGGACGACGAGCTGAGCGAGACCGTCACGGTTCAGATGACCGGCGACGGCATCGGCGCCTTCGCCGCGCGGTTGCGGCTGCCGCGGTCGGGTTCGGTGGGCTACACCGTGCGCGTACTGCCGAAGCACCCGTTGCTCGCGACGTCCGCGGAGTTGTCGAAGGTGGTCCTGGCGTAATCGCCCGCACGGCGAATCACGGCGAGGAGGGGGTGACGTTCCCGCCGGGGTGCGGCGGGCCCACCAGCGTGACGTCGCGGGGCTGGTAGCCGTCGAAGTAGGGCATCGGCAGGTGGGTGAGAACCAGCATGATCGCGGCCAGCGCACCGAACCGGGGCAGGTCGAGTTCGTGTCTGCCCTGCCGGAGCCACAGCACGAGCACGAAGTTGGTGATGAGCAGGAATCCCCATCGGGCCTCGTCCCAGCCGCCGAAGGCGAGCAGCACCGGGGCCACCATCGCGGCGAGCGGCAGCAGTGCCGCCGCCGAAGGCCGGTGCAGCATCAGGAAACCGGCCACCACCACCAGCAGGATCGGCAGCAGGTAGAGCAGGACGTCGGTGATCGAGTAGAGCTGCCAGCTCTGCGCCTGGGTGCGATCGAACAGCCCGAGCGCGTCCGCTCGGTGCGGGAACCCCGCTTCCGCCAGCACCCGCTGGAACCGCTGCGTCGCACCCACCCCGGCCGGCGGCACCGTCAGTACCACCAGTCCGGCGACCGCAGCCGGTGCGAGAACCGCGCAGGCCTTCCGGAACGAGACCTTCCGCAGGAGCACGAACCCGAAAACGGGAACCACCGTGAGCAACGCGATTTCGTGCGTCAGCACGGACGCCACCATGAACGCACCGGCGACCATCGGCCGATCGCGGCGCAGTGCCCACAAGGCGGCGAACAGTGTCAGGTACAGCACCTGGTCGAGATAGCCGATCTCGTGGAAAAGGTAACCGCCGGTCGGCAGCAGCAACCAGCCGATGATGAGGAATCGCCTGCTCACCGAGGAAGTCCGGAAGAACGCGACGACCAGCACCGCAAGCAGCAGCCCGAGCACGGCGAAGGCGGCGACGGCGTACACCGCGTAGTGGTACCCGAACAACGCCGCGAACGGACGCAACACGGTGCCGACGAGGAATCGGCGGTGAAAACCGTCGGTCAGCGAAACGGATTCGAGCGTTACGGCCCAGTCCGACGGCGACCGGAATCCGGTGTAGGCCGCGAGTGGCAGCACGACCAGGAACACCGCCGTGGCCGGCGAGAACAGGCCCTGCCCGCGGATTCTTGCCCGTGACGGGGGGACTTCGAGCGGTAAAAGGGCGCGCGAGGGCCCGGCGGGAATGGTGTCCATAAAGCCAGAATCCTTTTCTGGAGAGGAAAATACCGAGAAGGCTCAGCGATTCACGACGGTCCGGCGATAGTCACGGATTCCGGCGACGGTCAGCGCCACGACGATTGCCCCGGCACAGCAGACCTGCGCGATCACCATCGCGCCGAACGGGATGACCCCGTTTTTCAGTACCAGGTTCTGGATCATCACCAGGGCGATGCACAGGGCCAGTGCCAGTGTCCACCCCGGGCGTTGTCCGGTGCGGCGCCGGAGCAGCAGGTAGCCGGCTCCGGCGATCGCACACAGCCAGACGAGCGGGGACAATCCGTCGATCTGGCTCAGATCGCCCGGGAGACCGAACCTGAGCGCGAGGGCGGGGGCGAGAACCAGGCTGCCACCGACGGCCCACCACCACGGCCGCGCCGGTGGCAGCGGGGCGTCGGTGTGGAAGGCCAGCAGCACCAGCACCAGTGGGAGCCACTGTGGAGCGAAATACGCGATCAGCTCGGGGCCGAGGTCGGACGAATGCTTGGCCAGGAACCAGATCGCGCCCGCGGCCAGTATCGCACCGGCAGCGATCCGTGCCATGCGGCGCCACCCGTCCACCAGCAGCGCGAGCGGAATCAGCGCGACCGCCAGCAGGACGAGGTCCTTGCGCAGATCGGACGTCAGCGCCGCGCGGAAGCTCCCGGGGTAGCCGTTGGAGAATCTGATCAGCGCCCAGAGTGTGTCGCCGGTGTGGCAGGCGGATCTGAGCACGCCCCAGAGCAGGCCGAGAAGCGCGACCTGCCGCACCAGATCGCCGAGGGCGATCGTGCGCGCGGGTGCCGCCCTGGCCGCCAGCCGGGTGCGCATGCCCAGTGCCAGCATGGCCCACAGTTCGCTCCACAGTGCCGCGCGCGCCCGCTCGCCGTGCAAGTCGAGCAGGGTGCCGACCATCTCGTCGCCGCGTTCGGCGCGGTACCACGCCGGGAGCACCCGCACCAGCGTGCGGTACCGGGCTTCGGCGTTGATCATGCCCGCACCTCCGCGGATCGGGGCCATTGGCCGCGGGCCCGCAGGACGGTGCTGGCGACGTCGACGTTCGCGGCCAGCCGCCGGGTCTGCTCGGCCAGTGCCGCGCTGCCCGCACCGGTCAGCCGGTAGTAGCGCCGGAGCCTGCCCTGGTGGATCTCCTCCCGGTCTGGCTCGGCCCAGCCATCGCCGACCAGGCGATCCAGCACGCCATAGAGGGTGCCGACCCGCAGGCTCACACGTCCCTCGGACAGCTCCTGGACCCGCTGGACGACCCCATAGCCGTGCCGGGGCTCGTCCGCCAGCGCGATCAGCACCAGGAAGGTCTGCTCGGACATACTCCGCTCCGCCATGGGTCCACATATATCAGAAGACGATATATAGCGGCGTGCGTTGCTTCGCTCGCGGAAGTTTTCTCGAAGCCGTGGTCTAGGTTGGCGCCATGCGTTTCGGACGCTTCGTGCCGCAGGGCAGCGGGAAGCAGGACCCGCCGGATCCGGACAAGCCGCCAGGGCGGCACACCAAGTGACCAGTGGCGACGACCTCGTCGGACCGGCGATGACCGGTGACCGTTGGCGGGGCAGAGCTGGTCAGTGGGTGCGTTCGTAGTGGCGGCGGGCTTTTTCGCGGTTGCCGCAGACCGCCATCGAGCACCAGCGGGCGCGGTTGGCGCGGCTGCGGTCGAGCAGGAACAACTGGCACTCGTCGTTGGCGCAGGGGCGTAGCCTGCCGGGCAGTTGCTGCTCGGTGGCGGCCCAGGCGAGGACCAGTTCGACGGCCAGCCGGGCGTGCGGCGGGCTCTTGACCGTCCACTGAAGACTGTCCGAAGTGAACTCCGGGAGCTGGTGGACCCCGTCGAGCAGCGGGCTCAACGCGGCGGGCGGGCGTTCTCCGCGCACTACGTCCCGTAAGACGTCGCGTGCCTCGCGCAGCAGCTTCAGTTCCGCGAGGCTGCCTTCGCCGCCGTGTTCCCGCGCCCAGCGTTTGCCTTCGGCAGGGTCGCGGAGCGCGTCCTGCTCCTCGCCGTTGATCAGCGGCCTGCTGTTGAGCAGGTCCAGCAGCGCGTCCATCGGGTGCCGCTCCTTCTAACCAGATCGAGTCCTTTGACAGGTTAGCCCATCGCGTGCTTCCATGGCGAGCAACTAACCGGATAAACGACTTGAAGAGGTTAGACATGGTGCACTACCGGACCGCGACCGTCGACGGCCACGAGATCTTCTACCGCGAGGCCGGGCCCGCCGACGCGCCCGCGATCGTCCTGCTGCACGGCTACCCGACCAGCTCGTTCATGTTCCGCGAACTCATCCCGCTGCTGGCCGGGGACTACCACGTCATCGCGCCGGATCACCTCGGCTTCGGGCACTCCGACGCGCCCGGCGCGGGCGAGTTCGCCTACACCTTCGACGCCCTCGCCGAACTCACGTCCGGGCTGCTCGACCAGCTGGGCTTGGACCGCTACGCGCTCTACGTCCAGGACTACGGCGCCCCCGTCGGATGGCGCCTCGCGCTCGAGCACCCCGAACGGATCTCCGCCATCGTCACCCAGAACGGCAATGGCTACGAGGACGGTTTCGTCGAGGAATTCTGGGCCGACGTCTGGGCCTACGGGGCGAACCCCGGCCCCGGTACCGAACCCGCCGTCCGCGCCGCGCTGAGTGTCGAGGCCATTCGCTGGCAGTACGTGCACGGCGTGCCCGACCCGAGCCTGGTCAGCCCGGACACCTGGGAGCACGACTTCGCCCTCGTCTCCCGCGAGGGCAACGACGAGGTCCAGCTGGCGTTGTTCCGCGACTACCGGAACAATCGCCCGCTTTACCCGCTGCTGCACGAATTCCTGCGCACCAGTGAGGTCCCGGTGCTCGCGGTGTGGGGCCGCAACGACGAAATCTTCGCACCCGAAGGCGCGAGGGCCTTCGCCCGCGACGCCAAGGACGCGGAGGTGCACCTGATCGACGGTGGTCACTTCCTGCTGGAAAGCCATCTGGACGTCGTCGCGGGTTATCTGCGAGGCTTCCTCGGGCGAGTGCTGGGCTGAGCGGCGGGAATGGATTCGCTGTGCCCGAAAAAGCCTCGATGGTTAAACGGACGGGCAAACGAATCCAGGCTCGGGATTCGCGCGGTTAGTGTCGACGTCATGACTGACGTCGGTATTTCCGCGTTTCCGATCCAGACCGGGTTCCGGGTTCGCCAGGTCGATCTCGGCCGGGACGGCTCGGCGAGCACGATCGGGGTGGCGCGCTGGCTGGGGGACGCCCGGGAGCGGCTCAGGCTGCGTCGTGCCGAACGGTTCCTGGCCGCCGGGCGGTTCGAACCTTTCCAGATCCTGTTCGTCAGTCAAAGCTTCGAAAGGCTCGCACCCGTCGGCTCGGTGGGCACCGACGTCGAGGTGCACACCGGTGTCCGCCGCATCGGGCGGACGTCGTTCACCTACGGGCACGCGGTCTTCGCCGGCGGCGAGCGGGTAGGCAGCGGAGAGGCCACCGTGGTACTCGGCGGTGCCGCGGGGCCCCTTGCCCTTCCCGACGAACTGATCGCGGATCTCACGGACCTGCGATTGTCCGAATCGGATCAGGAGGCTTCGCCCCGCCCGGGTGCCGAACGTCGCCGGCGAGATCGTTACACGCATTTCCTTCCCTTGCGGGCGCGGATCGGCGACGTCGATCTGAATCAGCACGTCAATTCCGTCGAGCTGGCCGGCTGGTACGACGAGGCCGTCGCGGCGTTCACGGTGCGGGCGATCGGCGAGGGCGATGGACGGCGGCTGCCGGATCTGCCCCCGTGGTCGTACCGGATCCAGTACTCCGGTGAAGTGACCTATCCCGGCGACTACGAAATCGGCCTGTCGGTGCTCTCCTTCGACGCCGATTCCGTGCGGTACGAACTCGGCGTTTTCCGCGGTGACGAATGCCTGGGCGTCGCGGACGCCACCGGCCCGCGCGGCGAGCTGCCCGACAGCTCCCTGGCGTAGGCGATCTGCGTCGTGTCCCCGGTGCGGGCCGTCATGCCCGCTCCGGCAGCCAGGGTAGGACTGGTGTTCCCAGGAAGTTCTTTCCCTTATCCCCTGCTCGCGGCGGTCGCAGACTTGGTTCGGCAACGGATCGCGAGCACGGGAGGACACGATGTCGCTCACCCTTGACACCTACCGGCTGCTGGGCCGCTCCGGGCTGCGGGTCTCGCCGCTGGCCCTGGGCACGGCGACTTTCGGCACCGAGTGGGGCTGGGGCGCCGAGCAGGACGACGCGCGCAAGCTGTTCGACACCTACGTCGAGCGCGGCGGCAACTTCATCGACACCGCCAACACCTACACCAACGGCAGCTCCGAGCGCCTGCTGGGCGAATTCACCCGCGACAACCGCGAAAGCCTGGTGCTGGCAACGAAATACACGACACAGCGCAGGCAAGGCGACCCGAATTCCGGGGGCCCGCACCGCAAGAGCCTGTTCGCGTCGGTGGAAGCCAGTCTGCGGCAGCTGAACACGGACTACCTCGATCTGCTCTACCTGCACGTGTGGGACTTCACGACGCCGGTCGAGGAGATCCTGCGTGGCATGGACGATCTGGTCCGCCAGGGCAAGGTCCTGTACGTGGCGATCTGCAACACCCCGGCCTGGCAGGTGTCGCGCATGCAGGCGATCGCCGACCTGCGCGGCTGGTCACCACTGGTCGCGCTGCAGATCGAATACAACCTGATCCAGCGTGCCGGGGAGCGTGACCTGATCCCCATGGCACGCGAACTGGGGCTGGGGGTGATCCCCTTTTCACCGCTGGCCGGCGGGGTGCTCGCCGGCAGGTACAGCCGCGCCGACCTGACCGCGGCGAAGGTCGCCGACGACGGCACCCGCAAGGGATTCAACATCGCCAACGGCGACGTCACCGAACGCAACCTCGCCGTCGCGGACGTCGTGAAGGAGGTCGCGGCGGAGACAGGTCACACACCCGGCCAGGTCGGGCTGGCCTGGATCCTGCGGAACCCGGACGTCACGGCACCGATCATCGGCGCCCGCACCCCCGAGCAGCTGGAGGACAATCTGGGCGCCCTGGAGGTCGATCTCACCGCCGCCCAGCTGGCCCGCCTCGACGAGGCCGGCGCGATCGAACTCGGCTACCCCCACGACCTGCTCGCCAGCGACAGGGGCCGCGCGTTCAACAGCGGTGACCTGTCGGTCGAAACCCGCAGCTGATACCCAGCCGAGCGCCGAGGGCGGCACCACCGCCGCAC
>NZ_JBHYIK010000018.1:89153-112383 GCF_042739735.1 Amycolatopsis sp. NPDC059027
CCCGCCAGGCGTCCACCACGGCCGGAAGCCCGGCGGGGGCCGGGGGGGGCGGGTCGGGGCCGGCCCCCGCCCCCCCCGCCCGCCCCGCCCCCGACTCCGCCGATCGGCCATCCACAAAGGACGCTTGGCGCCCCGCTCAGCTCTCCTTCACGACCGCCAGGAAGGCACCGAAGGCAGCGGCGGGGACGGCGATGTGCCCGCCCGCGCGATCCTTGGTGTCGCGCACGGCGGCGTATCCGGGGACGACCGCGATCTCTACGCAGGTGCCGTTGCCTTCGGTGTAGGTGGAGGTTTTGAAGGTGGCTGTCGAGTAGTCGGGGGACATGGGGCTGTCCTCAGTTCTTCAGCGCGGTGAGCAGGGCGGTGAAGCTGGCTGCGGGGACGGCGATGTGCCCGCTGGCGCGGTCCTTGGTGTCGCGGACCGCCGCGAACCCCGGGGTGACCGCGACCTCCACGCACGTACCGTTGCCTTCGGTGTAGGTGGAGATCTTGAAGGTGGCCGTGGAGAAGTCAGGGGACATGGTTGTCCTTTAGTTCTTCAGCGTGGTGAGGAGGGCGGTGAAGCTCGCGGCGGGCACGGTGATGTGGCCGCTGGTGCGGTCCTTGGTGTCGCGCACGGCGGCGTACCCCGGGATGACCGCGACCTCCACGCACGTACCGTTGCTTTCGCTGTAGCTGGAGGTCTTGAACGTGGCTGTCGGGAAGTCAGGCGACATGGGGACCGTCCTTCGGTGTTACGCGAAATTCTGGGCGATGTCCAGGATAAACCTCTTCGACTTGTCCATGCCTGGTGCGTTCGCGGTAAGGCGACTCCAGAGGTTCGCGTAGTCCGCTACATCAGAGATTCCATCGAGGTAGTCCGCGTCGTGCAGGTTCTCCACGTAGACCATCTCCAGCGGCGGTGCCGAGGTAGTGGGCGCCGGGATGCGCAACATGGTGAAGCTGAAGGTTCGTGCGGCGCTCGGCGAGTCGAAGGGCAGCACCTGTAACTGGACATTGGGTCGCCGGGCGGTGGTGGCGAGATGTCGCAACTGCTCGTGCATCACCGCGTTGCCGCCGACCATCCGGCGTAGGCAGCTCTCGCTGAGCACGAAGTGTGCCGTTGCGGGCCGTTGGCGGAACAGCACCTCCTGGCGTTCAAGTCGCGCTGCGATGACGTCGTCGACGTTGATCGTGTCCCGGCGGAAGTCGTGGGCGAGGATGGCGCGCATGTACGCCTCGGTCTGGAGCAGACCGGGTACTACTTCGGCGCCGTAGTGCTGGATGAGGTTGGCGTCCCACTCGAAGTCGTAGTAGGCGCGCTGCTGGAGCGGGACGGCGGCGCGATGGCCGGACCAGCGGCCGCGCTGGCTGCGGGTCCTGGCCAGTTCGACAATGGCGGCCTTCTGCTCCTCGGTGTGCACGTCGTAGTGGTCGAGCAGCATCTTCGCGTCGCCGGGCGTCAGGCCCTCGCGGCCCTTCTCCATCTTCGTGACGCGCGTGGTGTCCCGGCCCAGCAGCTTGGCGGCGTCCTTCATGTCGACGCCCGCTTCGAGGCGGGCTTCCCGCATGTAGATCGACAGGAACTTCAGCCGCACGGTCGGCGTCATCCGCATGCGCATCACCCAAAGGAGTCAAAGGTTGCAGCAATTGCTGTACAGCAGTTGCATTTTTACTCTTGTAGCTTCACAGTAGCAGCTGTGAGCAAGATCTCGGGCTCACGTCCACCACGGTCACCTGAAAGGGGAAGCGCCATGGGCGACTTCGCGATCAACAACGTCAAACCGCGCCGGGAATGGCTGGTGCGCTGCAGCGACGGCGATCGCCGGACGGGGGTGTGTTCCGTCGAGGCCAACAAGGGCAGCCTCGGCGTGTGCGGGCCGGACGGCGCGCTGATCGCGCTGTCGGGCAGGGAGATCATCGATTTCCGCGCCGCGCTGGACGCCGCGATCGCGCAGGTCGAGGAGGACCTGCGGACGCGCGGAACCGTGGCCTAGGTTGAGGGCATGCGTTTCGGACTCTTCGTACCGCAGGGCTGGCGGCTCGACCTCGCCGGCATCGACCCCGCGGACCACTGGACCACCATGCTCGGCCTCGCCCACCACGCCGAGGCGGGGCCCTTCGAGTCGATCTGGGTCTACGACCACTTCCACACCGTCCCGGTGCCCACCGAGGAGGCCACGCACGAGGCCTGGTCGCTGATCTCGGCGTTCGCCGCCGCGACGTCGACGATCCGGCTCGGCCAGATGTGCACCTGCATGGGCTACCGCAACCCTGCCTATCTGGCGAAGATCGCGGCCACCGCGGACATCATCTCCGGCGGCCGCGTCGAGATGGGCATCGGCGCCGGCTGGTACGAGCACGAATGGCGGGCCTACGGCTACGGCTTCCCGAGCGCGGGCGACCGGCTCGGCATGCTCGACGAGGGCGTGCGGATCATGCGTGACCTCTGGACGACCGGTACGTCCACTCTGGACGGTAAGCACTACCGCACCGACGGCGCGCTGCTGCGTCCGCTGCCGCCGCAGGAGGGCGGGCTGCCGCTGTGGATCGCGGGCGGTGGCGAGAAGAAGACCCTGCGGATCGCCGCCCAGTACGCGAAGTACACCAACTTCAGCAACACGCCCGAGGACTTCCGGCGCAAGTCGGACATCCTGGCCGGGCACTGCGCCGACCTCGGTACCGACTTCGGCGCGATCACCCGGTCGGCCAACTACAACGTCGTCATCGGTGAGTCCGAAAAGGACGTTCAGGACCGGCTCGCCTGGATCCGGTCCCACTACGAGCGGCTGATCCCGGCCGACGCTCTCGCGAACGCGCTGGGCAACTTCTCGAACAGCCCCACGGTGGGCACGCCGGAGCAGATCGCCGAACGGCTGTCGGCGATGCGGGACCTGGGCATGACCTACGCGATCCTGAACTTCGCGGAGGCCGCCTACGACCGGTCGGGTATCGACCTGTTCACCAGCAAGGTGGCGCCCGCGCTGGCCGGATGAGGCCGGACGACCCTGCCCCGGTGCGGGCAGGGTCGTCAGCCCTGGTCACGGGTGCAGGACCACCTTGATGGCGCCGGAGGCCCGGTCGCCCGCCACCCGGAAGGCCTCGGCGGCGTCGTCCAGCGGGAAGCGGTGGGTGATCACCGTCCGCGCGATCTCGGGGTTCCCGGCGAGCAGTGCGGCGGCCTGTTCGGTGTCGCGGACGCCGTCGTGCCTGCTGTAGGCGATGGAGTGGACGTAGGTGAGTTCCTTGACCAGGCTGGCAATGCCCGGGATGGGAGCAGTGTGCTGGTATACGCCCATCAGCACGACGCGGCCGCCGGGGCGCGCGAGTTCGGCACATCGGGCGAGACCGGCCTCGCTGCCCGCGGCGTCGATCACGACGTCGTAGGTGCCTGCCGCGGTACCGGCTCCCAGGCGTTCCGCCGCGGTCCTCTGGTGCTGGTGGCGCGCTTCGACATCGACGTCGAAGCCGTGGTGCCGGGCCGTCGCCGCAGCCAGCAGCCCGATGCTGCCGCCGCCGACGATCGCCACCCGTTCTCCCGGTTCGAGTGACGCGCTGCGGACACCGTGCCCGGCCACCGATGCTGACTCGACCAGGCAGGCGTCGCGCACGTCGAGGCCTGGCGGGAGCGGGACGAGCATGTCCTCGGGAACCGTCAGGGCGTCGCACATGCCGCCGTCCCGGAAGATGCCGAGCGTTCCGTGCTCCGGGGCGGCACATCGCTGGACGTGGCCGGTGCGGCACTGGTCGCACTCTCCACAGTAGACCGTGGGTTCGACGGCGTAGGACCGGCCGTCGGCGGTGGTGCCGGCGAACTCGTGGCCGTAGGTGAAGCCCTGCACGCCGCTCGCCGCGAAGGCGACGTCGGTCCCGCAGATGCCCACCGAGCCGATGGCGAGGCGGACCCCGGGACCTTCCGGCTCGTCGGCCTCGGCGACGAGGATGCCCTGATCGGAGTTTCGTACGGCACGCACGGCGTTCCCTTCCGCTGCTCTTATGCGAACAACGTTAGCTTATCTTAAGTTGTCAATGTTCGCATAGGAGCTATCCTTGTCCCGTGCAGGAACCGAGGCCGAAATCCGAGGCAGACGAGCCGTCGCAAGGGAAGGAGTGCCAGGACGAACCTCGACCGGGAACGGCGGCCTGGTGGCTTGCCAGGGAGCGGGAACCCGCGCGGCCGCGGCGGCGCAGATCGCTGACCCTCGAAGGCATCCTCGACGCGTCCATGGCTCTGCTCGATGCGCGCGGGGCCGCCGCGCTGACCATGCGCAACGTCGCCGAGGTGCTGGGCTGCACGCAGGCGTCGCTCTACCGCCACGTGCGCAATCGTGAGGAACTGGTGACTCTGCTTGTCGACCGGGCGGTGAGCGTGGCGAGTTCGCCTCCGCCCGAAGACGCGGACTGGGCCGAAAAGGCGGCATGGTCCGCGCGCAGGTTCCGTGCGCACCTGCTGCGGCATCCTGGCGTCGCCTCGCTCCTTCGCGGGACCGAGCGGCTCGGCCCCAACTCCCTGGCCGGAGTGGAGTACGCCCTCGAACTGTTCATCGGTGCGGGGCTCAGTCCCCGGCTCGCCTCCGCCGCCGCGTCGTCGCTGGCCACCTTCGTGATCGGCTCGGTGCACTTCAATCTGGGGCTCGACGCGCAGGATCCCGAAGAACGCCGTCACCGGCGACAGCTGTATCGCTCGCGAGACGCGGCGACCCTTCCGCTGCTTGTCGAGCATGCCGACGTCGTCGCGGACGTCGGTGGCGACGACGAGTTCGAAGTCGGGCTCACCGCGTTGCTGACCGGGTTCGGCGCGCTGATCGGGAAGGCGGACATCGCCCGCGAATGACTCCGGTGCCCCGAATATTCGCCGGTAGCACGCGGGAGTAAGCTCTGCCCCGGTTGGTAACGCCGACATCAGGCGAAGCGAAAAGCTGTCGCTGCCGCACAGATCGCCTGGGTGGGAATTGCTGCCAAAATACGTATGTACGGTTTATTTGGCGAGCGTCCCGCTGCTGGGGGAATGTGGTGATCGATTGTCGCGGCCTGGATGAATTCCGTGATCCGGCCGCATGGTGAGCTAATTCGTGGATAAAGCCCTCTTCGGCGTTGGTTTCCGCGGTTTTTACGCGAAAGATCTTCGGGTTGCGCACCGTTATCACCTTGCGGGATCCTGGTGGATCGCGCCGACTTGTGTACCGCGTCGAGAATTCAAGGCGTGCGACAGCCGCCTGTGTCGCTCACACGCGTGGAGCAACGCGGGAACTGTTCCCGCCGGTTGTGCTCCTGGTAATGTCAATATTCCTGATCGGTCGCGTGGGAGGCGATAATGGGCGAGAAGGTCTGGAAACCGGATCCTTCGGCGACACTGGTCAGGCGCCTCGGCGTCTCGCCGCGTGAACCGGGCAGCGGCGGTCGCGGCGGAACGGCGGCGACCACGGGCGGGAAGAACGGGTGCCCGGACATCTGGGTGCTCTCGAACGGCGACGTCGCGGTGATCGGCCGGGATCTCACCGACGCCTACCGGTCGAGGCTTCCCGCGGACGTGAGCGTCGCACAGGGCGAACGCTTGGTGGTACTCCCCGGCGCCATGGTCAGCGCGGCGAAATCGGACATTCCCGATGCATGAGCTCCTTCATGGATCGTCCGGCGAACTGCTGGAACACGACGCCTACTGGACCGGCTTCGACAGGGACTACTGGCGGCTCGGTGAGCCGGGATTCTGGAAACTGGAGCGGCGGCAGGAGTTTCAGGACCCGACGATGCCGAGCTGGCAGGCGTTCGCCAGAGGCGACTGGGACGAGGCGATCCGGCTGGGCGAGGCGCTCCGCCCGGACATCGAGGCCGAGTATCGCGAGGACGCCGAGCACGGTATCCGGTCCTGGTGGGTCAAGGTGGTGGAAAAGCCCATCACGCCGTATATCCAGTGGGCTTTTCATGTGCTTCGGATCAGGGCGCAGTCCGGGGAGCGGATGCGCGTGGTCCGGGAGGATCAGGTGCGGCAATTCGAAAAGCACCAGATGCTGCCCGAGATGGTCACCCTTGGCTCGGATGTCATGTACGACCTCGTGTACGACGACGCCGGCCGCCAGCAGGGCGGGATCCGCATCGTCGACCGCGCCGTGATCGCCCGATGTCAGCGTTTCATCGCGGACCTCTACGCGGTCGGTGAGGACGCGGAAAGTTTCTTCCAGCGCGAGATAGCGGGCTTGGCGCCACCGCTGAGCGATGTGCGGGAATAGCCGGGTTCATGCACACCGGAGATTCGGGTGACCGGAACGAAGAATCCGCGCAGGGCAATCGGTCCGAGGTTTTCGGGGCCGAGGCCGATATCGTGCAGGCGGGCGCAGTCCATGGCGGCGTCCACTTCCACGGCCTGAACAATCCACCGCGACAGGTGCCACGCCAGCTTCCCGGCGATGTGGGCGGTTTCGTCAACCGGTCCGGCGAACTGGCCCGCCTCGGCGAGGCGCTGGCCGCGCGCGGCGAACCCTCGGCCGTGGGCGTCTACATCATCACCGGCACGGCGGGCGTCGGCAAAACCTCGCTGGCGTTGCACTGGGCACACAGCGCGCGGCATCGCTTTCCCGACGGCCAGTTGTACGTGAACCTGCGCGGTTACGACCCCGGACCGCCGGTGTCACCGGAACAGGCCCTCGATCGTTTTCTGCGTGCACTGGGCGTGCCGCCGGAAGCCATTCCCGCCGAGCGGGAGGACAAGGCTGCGCTGTATCGCTCCACGGTCGCGGAACGACGGGTGCTGATCGTCCTGGACAACGCCGCCACCGTCGGGCAGATCAGGCCGCTCCTGCCGGGAGACGCCGACTGCCTTGTCCTGGTGACGAGCCGCAATCGCCTGTCCGGGCTGGTCGCACGGGACGGCGCGCGGCGGCTCGCGCTGAACACACTGTCCGAAGTGGAATCCGTCGACCTGCTGCGCACGGTCACCGCGGGCTACCGCCGCGACGACGACCCGGCGGAGCTGGTCGAATTGGCGAGGTTGTGTGCCCGGTTGCCGCTCGCGCTGCGCATAGCGGCCGAGCGGGCTTCCAGCCGTCCGCTGATGCTGCTCGGCGAACTCATCGCCGACCTGCGCGACGAATCGGTGTTGTGGGACGCGCTCACCGCTGAGAACGACGAGGAATCCGACGCGGTGCGGACCGTGTTCGCGTGGTCGTACCGGGCCCTTCCCGAGGACGCGGCACGGATGTTCCGGCTGCTGGGCTTGCATCCGGGGCCGGAAGTCAGCAGCGCGGCCGCCGCCGCGCTGGCGGGCACCGGCATCGGGCAGGCACGATCGTTGCTGGACGCCCTCGTGGGGGCGCACATGCTCGAACAGCGTGCGCCGGGCCGGTACGAGTTCCACGATCTGCTGCGCGCGTATGCCACGGACCAGGCGATGCGGCAGGAGACCGCGGAAGCCCGGCGGGCGGCCGTGGAGCGGGTCGTGACCTGGTATGTGCGCACCGCGCGTGCCGCCGTCGCCGTCATCTGCCCACTGGATCGGGACGTGCTGGTGGATCCGCCTCCGGCGGACGTCGTTCCGCTGTCCTTCGCCGATTACGGTGCGGCTTTCCGGTGGTACGAGGAGGAACGCGCGAACTTCGTCGCCGCCACCCGCGCCGCGGCCGAGGCGGGGCTCCACCGGCTGGCCTGGCAGTTGCCCGCCGTGTTGTGGAGTGTGTACGCGTTGCAGAACCCGTTCGAGGACTGGATCGCCACGGGGCGCGTCGGCCTGGACTCCGCCCGGCACAACCACGATCGGTTCGGTGAGGCGCAGCTGCTGGCGAGTCTGGGGATGGCTTTCCTGCAGTCCCAGCAACTCGACCGGGCGGAGGAGTACCACCGGAGCGCGCTGGCCGTCCGTGCGGACATCGGTGATCGGCTCGGGGTCGCGATGTCGACCAACGACCTCGGCATCCTGGCGGACCGACGGCATCAGCTGCTGGACGCGCAGCGCTATTTCGCCGATTCCGTCGCCATTTTCCGGGAGCTCGGTGATCGGGCGAACCAGGCGTGGTTGCTGAGCAACCTGGGGATGGTCCAGTGTGATCTGGACCTGCCGGGGGAAGCCGTCGAGATGCTGCGGGAATCGGTGGCCGCTTCGCGAGAGGTCGGCGACCGCGCCGCGGAGAGCAATGCCCTGATGTCGCTCGCGATAGCGTATCGAGAACGAGGTCGGCTGACCGACGCCGATTCGGCCGTCGAAGCGGCGTTGGCTCTGGCACGCGAAGACAGCTATGTCGTTTTCGAGGCGGTCTGCTTCCTGGAAATGGCGCGGATCAGCCGTGCTCGCGGAAACCCCGCGGACGCCTTGACCTTCTACCAGAAGTCGGCGTCGATCCAGCGGCGTCTCGGTGACCGTAGCCGGGAAGCGAAGGCGCTGGACGGAACGGGCGAGGCCTACCAGGAAATGGGCCGGTACGACGAAGCGGCCAAATTCCACCGGCTCGCCGTCGCGTTCCACCGGGAACTCGGTGACCGGTGGCAACTCGCGCTCGCGCTCCACCATCTCGCCACCGCCCTGCGGAGTTCCGACGATCCGGCGCCCGCGCGAGCGCACTGGACCGAGGCGTCGGCCCTCCTGGCGGAGTTCGGTGATCCGAAGGCGGTCCGGATACGTGCTCGCGTCGACGAAATCCTGACCGGACACGGCTAAGCGACGCCTTCACGGCGTGCTGTGATGCCGGTAAGGCCACCTTGCAGGCGTCTGACGCCCTCAAGGTGGCCTTACCGACACCTGAGTCCTTTGTGTACACAAGTCTCATGGCACGGCGGGGGTCCCGCCGGGACGTACCGGCAGGCCCGCCGCGCGCCACGCGCGGAAGCCACCGACGAGGTCCGTCGCGCGCGAGAGCCCGAGCCGCCGAAGGTCCGCGGCGGCCAGGCTGGAGGCGTAGCCCTCGTTGCACATCACGATCACCGGCAGCTCGGCGCGGACCTCGGGCAGCCGCCACTCGCTCGCCGGGTCGAGCCGCCATTCGAGGTGGATGCGTTCGACGATGACCGAGCCCGGGATCTCGCCCTCCGCGAGGCGGTTCGCGTGCGGGCGGATGTCGACGATCAGCGCGCCCTCGGCCTGGAGCCGCTGAGCCCGCTCCGGCTCCGCGCGATCCAGCACCGATCGCGCGGAGGCCAGGAGATCGTCGATACCCGTCACGGGCGCACCAGCGCGGGCAGCGGCGGGATCTCGCTCGGCACGTCGGCGAGCGTGGCGTATTCGCGGGTCGGCACCAGCGGCGGCGAGTAGGCGTGGACGCTGGCGGCCGGCGCGTCGCCGATGCCGGTGACCTGGTGGGCCCGCCCGGCGCCGAAGCCGAGGCCCTCGCCCGCGGTGTGGGTGCGGCGGCGGATCGGGCCGCCGGGGTAGCGGTACTCCTCGCCGAGTTCGCCCTGCAGCACGGTGAACGAGCCGGACGCGCCGCCGTGGTCGTGCGGCTTGGTGTGCTGGCCGGGCAGCCACGACAGCAGCCACAGCTCGACGCCGTCGGTCAGGGCGAGCCGCGCCCACCAGCGCTGCTCCTCGTCGAACCGCAGGAGCGACCGCAGGCCCGCGGTCAGCTCGGTGGTCACGGTGGTGGTCAGGTCCGCCAGCTCGCGCGGCGTCCACAACAGCCGCGTCGGGTGCAACAGCTCGGGCAGCAGCGGATCGGTCAGCTGGGGGTGGATTTCGACGTCGGGACGGACGATGGAGGTGGTCACGCGAGTGCTCCTTGGACTGGCTGCGGGCAGGCGTACGCGCGCGGCACGCGACCACTCGGCGGGCGAGAACCCGCGTCGAGGGGACGAACTCAGGCGTGCCGCGAGGCGGTACACCCGCAGGAGGCGACCAGGAGCAGGTCGATGGTCCGGCGGCGCCAGAACGAACCCCGGGTCACCGGGGCGGAAGGCGCGGTCGCGGACATGACCCGATCATGCCACAGCGCACGCGGGGCAGGCGGGATGTCCCAGTCGCTGGACGTCTCGACCAGGCATGGAGCGATCCACGACCGGGCGGGTGCGGACGCGCGCGCGAGGGCGGCCACAATGGGCGCGTGAGTGAGCCGATCCAGCCCAGCGACCTTGACGATCTCGTGGTGAGGATGGCCGGCGTCGGCGTGCGCCGAGGCGGCAACGACCTCCTCGCCGGCCTCGACTGGAATGTCGAACTGGACGAGCGGTGGGTGGTGCTCGGCCCGAACGGCGCCGGCAAGACGACCCTGCTCAGGCTGGCCGCGGCCGAGCTGCATCCGACCACCGGCACGGTCGATCTGCTCGGCGACCGGATCGGCAAGGTCAACATCTTCGAGCTGCGCCCGCGCATCGGCTTCACCTCGGCCGCGATCGCCCAGCGCGTGCCCGGCGACGAGAAGGTGCTCGACGTCGTCGTCAGCGCCGGGTACGCCGTCGTCGGCCGCTGGCGTGAGGCGTACGACACACTCGACACCGCCCGTGCCCAGGAACTGCTGAACGTGCTCGGCATCGGGCAGCTCGCCGAGCGCACCTTCGGCACGTTGTCCGAGGGCGAGCGCAAGCGGGCGCTGATCGCGCGTTCGCTGATGACCGACCCGGAGATGCTGCTGCTCGACGAGCCCGCCGCCGGGCTCGACCTCGGCGGCCGCGAGGACCTGGTCGCGCGGCTGTCGGCGCTGGCGCTCGACCCGGAGGCCCCGGCGATGGTGCTGGTCACCCACCACGTCGAGGAGATCCCGCCCGGCTTCACCCACGCGCTGCTCCTGCGGGAGGGCCACGCCGTCGTCTCCGGGCTCGTCGAGGACGTCGTGACCAGCGAAAACCTGTCGAAGACGTTCGACCAGGACCTGATTCTCCAGCGTTCGGGTGACCGCTTCTTCGCCCGCCGACGGTAGGTTGAGCCTTACCGGTCGGTAGCCTGCTGGCAGATCGTCAACGAGGAGGATGTGGCGTGGGAGAGTTCGTAACCCTGGAGGTCGAGGACGGGGTCGGCACGATCCGGCTGAACCGGCCGCCGGTCAATGCCCTGAATGCCCAGCTGACCGGCGAGCTCGCCGACGCCGCGCGTGAGGCGACCGATCGCGACGACGTCCGCGCGGTGATCCTCTACGGCGGCGAGAAGACCTTCGCCGGGGGCGCGGACATCAAGGAGATGGCCACCCGGACCTACCCGGAGATCGCGAAGTTCGGCACCGCGCTGACCAACTCGCTCGCGCTCATCGCGTCGATCCCGAAGCCGGTCGTCGCCGCGGTCACCGGTTACGCGCTCGGCGGCGGCCTCGAACTCGCCCTCACCGCGGACTGGCGGGTCGCCGGCGACAACGTCAAGGTCGGCCAGCCGGAGATCCAGCTCGGCGTCATCCCCGGCGCCGGGGGCACGCAGCGGCTCGCGCGGCTCATCGGCCCGAGCAAGACCAAGGACCTCGTGTTCACCGGCCGGTTCGTGAAGGCCGACGAGGCGCTGTCGCTGGGCATCCTCGACAAGGTCGTCGCGCCGGACGACGTCTACACCGAGGCGCACAAGTGGGCGGCGCAGTTCGCGCACGGCCCGGCCGTCGCGCTGCGCGCCGCGAAAGCCGCGATCGACGGCGGTCTCGACACCGACCTCGGCAACGCGCTCAAGCTCGAATCGAACCTGTTCGCAGCGCTCTGGGCGACCGAGGACCAGAAGAACGGCATGAAGTCGTTCATCGAGAACGGCCCCGGCAAGGCCACCTTCGAAGGGAAGTAGTGCCTTGACCGACACCGCCGACAAGGCCGTCAGCGACCCGGCACCGAATCCGCACGCCAGCGCCGAGGAGGTCCAGGCGGCCTACGCCGACCCCAAGCTGGCGAACGTGCTCTACCACGACTGGGAAGCCGGGACCTACGACGAAAAGTGGTCCATCTCCTACGACGAGCGCTGCATTTCCTACGCCACCGACGTGTTCAACGCGGTCGCGGGCGAGGACGGCCAGCCGTATCCGACGGCGATGGAACTGGGCAGCGGCACCGGGTTCTTCCTGCTGAACCTGATGCAGGGCGGCGTGATCAAGAAGGGCTCGGTCACCGACCTCTCGCCCGGCATGGTGCAGGTCGCGTTGCGCAACGCCGAGAA
The DNA here is from genome assembly GCF_042739735.1 of Amycolatopsis sp. NPDC059027. Lineage (NCBI taxonomy): Bacteria > Bacillati > Actinomycetota > Actinomycetes > Pseudonocardiales > Pseudonocardiaceae > Amycolatopsis > Amycolatopsis sp. NPDC059027. Next base: position 101,167 of record NZ_JBHYIK010000018.1, read on the forward strand.
CCTGGGCTTGGACGTCGACGGCCGCGTCGCCGACGCCGAGCGCATTCCCTACGACGACAACACGTTCGACCTGGTCGTCGGGCACGCGGTGCTGCACCACATCCCGGACGTCCGCGCGGCGTTCGCCGAGGTGCTGCGGGTGCTCAAGCCGGGAGGGCGGTTCGTGTTCGCGGGCGAGCCGACGAAGGTCGGCGACTTCTACGCGCGCAAGCTCGGGCAGGTCACCTGGTTCCTCACCACGAACCTGACGAAGCTGCCCGCGCTGTCCGGCTGGCGGCGTCCGCAGTCCGAATTGGACGAATCCTCGCGGGCGGCGGCGCTGGAGGCCGTGGTCGACATCCACACCTTCGATCCGTCGGAGCTGGAGTCGATGGCCCGCGGTGCCGGGGCACAGGACGTCCGCGCGGTCACCGAGGAGTTCGCCGCCGCGCTGACCGGCTGGCCGATCCGGACCTTCGAGGCCGCCGTGCCGCAGGAGAAACTGACGCTGCGCTGGCGCCTGTTCGCGTACCGCCTGTGGCTGCGGCTGTCCGCTTTGGACAAGAAGCTGCTCTCCAAGGTGTTGCCGCGTGAGCTGTTCTACAACGTGATGATCACCGGGACGAAGCGTCCTTCGTAGTAGATGGCCTATGGATTCACTCTCGACGACGTCGCCTTCCTGCGCTCCGACGCGGGGAGCGCGGCGCTCGCCGAATGTGCTTCACTGCCGCTGACGGATTCCTCGCGGCTTGCCGACGTCGCCTTCGTGCGCAGGGCGGTGGGGGAGCGGTACGCGGGTGCGGTGCTGGAAACCTTGGTGCTGCGCCGGAAATCCACATCCAAAGTGGACGCTGCCGCTGATTGGTTGTTCACTTCGGACGCTTTGCAGCAGGCGAGCGCTTCCGCCGTGGCGCGGCATCGGGCGTCCCGGTTGGACGGTCGTGACGTCCACGACGTGACGTGCTCGGTGGGCGCGGACCTGATCGAGATCTCGCGGGTGGCACGACGCGCGCTGGGGTCCGATGTGGACCCCGTGCGGCTGGTGATGGCCCGGCACAACGCTCGATCCGCCGGGGTCGCGCCGGGCCTGGTGATGGCCGACGCGCTGTGCCCGGTGAGCCGCGACGCCGTGGTGGTCGCCGATCCGGCGCGTCGCGATTCCGCCGGTCGCCGGTCGTGGAAACCGGCGGACTTCCTGCCCCCACTGGACGATCTCGTCGCGGCGTATCCCGGCAGGCCACTGTCGGTGAAATGCGCGCCCGGTCTCGACTTCGCGATAGCGCCGTGGGCCTCGGAGATCGAACTGGTCTCTTTGGACGGTCAGGTCCGGGAAGCCTGCCTGTGGCGTGGGCTGGATTCCGGGGCCTCGCGCCGGGCGACGGTGTTGCGTTCGGACGGAACACAGTGGACGGTCACCGACGCGGAACCGGACGAACTGCCTCAGCGGGAACCAGGGGAGTGGATCATCGATCCCGACGGCGCGGTGGTGCGTGCCGGACTGGTACGGCATTACGCGGCCCGGCACGGACTCTGGCAGCTCGATGAGCGGATCGCCTACCTCGCCGGCGACACCCCGCCGTCCGGCGTACGGGCGTTCCGGGTGCTGGAACACGGGCCGTACCAGGAGAAAGCGCTGCGGACCGTCCTCAAGCGACACGACGTCGGCAGGCTGGAAATCCTCGTGCGTGGCCTCGACGTCGATCCGGACGCGCTGCGTCGCAGGCTGAAACCCCGTGGCGCGGCCGAGGCCTCGGTGGTGCTCACCCGGATCGGCCGGTCCCCGGTCGCCTTTCTGTGCCGCGCCGAGCGGGTTCCGTAGTACGTTCTCCCGGTCAGCGTCACACCGAGGGCGTCACACTGGGAGGAAAGCCGTGTTCAGAAGCCGCATGACCGGTCTCGTCAAGCTCGCCGCCGCGGCGGCCGTCGGAGCCACGATCGCCGGCGGGGCCTCCGCGCTCGCCGGGCAGGACGACGCGAGCGCCGCCCGTGCCAAGGAACCCGCCAACATCGGACAGGTCAAGAACGACGTCAAGGCGTACTACGGTGACTACCTCGACGCCGCGGGCAAGCACCACTACTCCGACACCAGCCGCTTCGTGTCCGACACGAAGCGAGTCGTCGAGAATGCCAAGCGCTATCTGTCGCGGCGGCTGGCCGACCAGGTGAAGAACCCGGCGATCGTGTTCGACGTCGACGACACCGCCGAGATCACCTACGGCTGGGAGGCCGACAACGACTTCGGCTTCGACCCGGTCAAACAACAGCAGGCGATCGACAACGGGACGTTCGGCCCGAACAAGCCGGTTCTGGAGCTGGCGAACTGGGCGGCCCAGCGCGGCGTCAAGATCTACTTCCTGACCGGGCGCAACGAGTTCCAGGGCCCGCAGTCGCTCAAGAACCTGGCGAACGAGGGCTACCCGGCCCCTGCCGGCGCGTTCTTCAAGCCGAAGAAGACGGCGCCCGATTACCTGCCGTGCGGCCTGAACTGCAACACCGTCCAGTACAAGTCCGGGACTCGCGCGCACATCGCGTCCACCGGGGCGAACATCGTGCTGAACTTCGGCGACCAGTTCAGCGACCTCGAGGGCGGGTACGCCGAACGGCCGGTCAAGCTGCCGAACCCGATGTACTACCTGCCCTGAGCGGGGCCGCCGGGAATAACCGGCCGGGCCCGGGCGCTGCGTGTGGTATGGCGCACAAAGAGGTACAGATTCCCGGGCCCGGTCATCCGATCACGGTCGAGCCGAACCCCGGCCGGGTCGTCGTGACCGTGGGCGGTCGCGTGGTCGCCGACAGCGGCAACGCGCTGACGCTACGCGAGGCGACCATTCCGCCGGTGCAGTACATCCCTCGCGAGGACGTCGACTTCAGCGTGCTGGAGCGGACCGAGCACACGACGTACTGCCCCTTCAAGGGCGACGCCGCGTACTACAGCTTCTCCGCCGACGGTGAATCGGTGGAGAACGGCGTCTGGACGTACGAGGCGCCGTACGACGCTGTCGCCCCGATCAAGGACCACGTCGCCTTCTACGCCACCAAGTTCACCATCGCCGAACACGCCTGAGCGGACCTTTGCCGTCAGCCGTGGTAGGCGGCGAAGATCTTGGCGAATTCGTAGGGTGCCTGCGGGATGTTCGTGCAGCGGTACAGCGCGCCGGTGCAGGCGTTGGCGTCGCGGCCCTGTTCCCAGGACGAGAGCATGCCCAGGTGGACGCTCTGCGCGAAGGACACCAGCGCGCGGGCGTCCTTCTGGTAGAAGATCTCGTTCTGCGAGTCGTTGACGCCGAGCATCGGGGTCACGCCGATCTTCTGCCATGCCGCCTCGTCCGGCAGCCCGAGCACCGACTTGACCTGCGCCTGCGTGGCCTTCGCCGCCGAGATCGCCTTCGCGCCCTGGTCGCCGGGGCCCTGGTAGTAGTCCATCGCCATAACGTTGACCATGTCCAGGTCGACGCCGGCGTTCTTGGCCGCGGCGACGACGTTGACGCCGTCGGTGGTGAGGCCGCTCGGCAGTACGGGCAGCGTCAGCGAGATCTTGAGCCCGGGGTTGTTCTGCTGCACGATCTTCAACGCCTGTGAGCGACGCTGCACCGACGTGGGGTCGGCCACCGCCGCGCCCTCGATGTCCATGTCGATGTACTTGGCGCTGTAGGCCTTAACCACCGCGTCGTACTCGGCGGCCAAAGTGGACACATCGCCGCACGCCTGCGCGAGTTCGATCCCGGACGCGCCGCCGAAAGCGATCTTCACGTCGCCGCCCGCCGACCGGATCTTGCCGATCTCGTCGGCCTGCCACTTGGTCCGCGGGTCGTAGGCGGCGAACCAGCTCGCCTTGCAGCCGTACGACGTGACGAAGCCGAGGGTGAAGCTCTTGACGCCGCTCGCTGCGGACATCCCGGACATGCTGGGCGTCGGCCACGCGCCCATGTCGATGTAGGGGGCGACCGGCAGGTTCGCGGCGGGTGCCGCGGTCGCGGGGGCGGCTACGGCACCGAGCGCGAGCGCTCCGGCGAGGGCGGCCAACAGGGGACGAGGGGACAGACGCATCGGGGGACCTCCACAACGGTGTGGGGAAACGCTTCCAATTGGTATAGACCAATAGGTGAGGAACTGCCATAGGCCATTCGGATGCAGTCAGCCGGTCACGGAAAATCCGGGGTATCGAGGACGGAACCTGTCCGCTGTCGCGCGGCGATTTGTGGCCGATTGTCCGGCGGCGGACGAAAGTCGTTGGTACCTTGCGGGAACCGGGCGGGAACAGGGGAAGTCCCAGCCGGGAACCACGACTGAGGGAGCAGCAGCATGAGGACTTCGCTGAGGAACGCCGTCGTCGCCGCGATGTGCGGGGCGGTCGTGCTCGCCACGGCCACGGCCGCGGTGGCGACCCCGGCCACGGACGTGGCGGCGGAAGCCATCACGTGCGACAGCAAGGCCAGCGGCAAGGACGGGCCGTTCTACAACGGGCCATCGGCGTCCTACGCCTACGACAAGCGGTTCGGCATCGGGCCGTCCGTGCCGGGGCTGGACACGCACACCCCGCAGGGGATCGCGGCGTGGAACAACTGGGACGGCGCGAGCGATCTGCTGCTCGTGACGTCCTATCAGGACGGTAAGGACGCGCACATCATCGGGATCGACCCGAAGAGCGGTAAGCACATCGGCACGGTCGCCATCGCCGAATCGCACGTCGGCGGGATCGCCGTGGTCCGTGACTGGGCGTTCGTGCAGGGTGCGGGCAGCACGATCCGCAAGTACAAGCTGTCCGAGCTGAAGACCGCCATGAAGGCGGGCGGCGTCCCGTATCTGAAGCAGGACGGCGAGGCTCGTAATGTCTACGCCGCTTCGTTCATCTCCAGCTACGGGAACGACCTGTACGCGGGCAAGTTCAACGACAAGGGCCGGGACAAGATGTACCGGTACACCGTCGGTGCGGACGGTGCGCTGACCACGCAGGAAGGCGCGTACGAGGTGCCGATGAAGACGCAGGGCCTGATGGTGACCAAGGACCACTTCGTCTACAGCACCTCGTACGGCAACGACAACCGCAGCAATCTCTACGTGGTCAACGCCGGCGCCCGTGACCTGGACAAGGGATCGCCGCGTTGCTTCCGCTCGCCGAGCATGTCCGAGGGCATCGCCGCGTACGACGGTTACGCCTACGTCGTCTACGAATCCGGCTCCGCGAAGTACGTCAAGGAGCACCCGCGGAACGTGATCCAGAACCTGCACAAGGGCAAGATCTCGACGCTCTGACTAGCTCGCGGCAGGGGTGCGCACGCGTTTGCGGCCCTTGCCGCGTTCGGTCAGCCAGAACTCCGCGATCAGCAGCGGGAGCGTCCAGCCGATCCAGGTCGTGATCCCGGCGATGGTGAAGCCCAAAGCCGCTTCGCTCCCGCCGAACGTCGTCTCCAGCTGGGGTGCGAGCACCATGCCCCAGATCGGCGCCCAGAGCCGGTTGGTGATGATCGACATCGTCAGCGCGAAGCTGCGGATCATCCAGCGCCGGTGATCGCCGAAGCGCCGGGCGCGGGCCGCGCGGTAACCCTTGACCGTGAAGTACAGCCACAGCAGGGCGAAGATCGTGTTGCTGACCGCGGCCACCGGGCCGACCGGCATCGCGCTCGCGATGATCACCGCGGCGACCCCGGCCGGGAGTACGCCGCCGAAGACGTAGACCCGGCCGATCCTGCGGTGGGCCACGGGATGCCGCTGCCGCAGCCACGGCCACATCTGCAGCGCGCACGTCACCATCGCGATCGACGCGAACCCGATGTGGGTCACCAGCATCGGGTAGTACCAGCCGACCCCCGGCGGCGGTGGCACCCGCGACTCCGCCACGTCGAGGCCGAGGTAGGGCGGCAGCGAATAGACGAGGAAGACGGCCACGACGAAGCCGAGTGGCGCGACCCACGGCCGCTTCCACCACGGTTTCGCCTGCTTCGAGCGGACGGCCGGTTCCTGGGTGATGGTCATCTGATCCCCCTGTTCTCTCCGCGTGCGATACGCCGTACGCGCTGTTCTGTCACGGTAAATCCGGTGGCCGGAAACGCCAAGTGGTCAGGGGAAATCTCGGGGCGTACCCTGAAACCGTACTAGTGAAGACGGGTACTGCCGAGCGGCATCCGTACTAGTGCACTAGTACAGTTCGGGAGGCAAGGATGACGGCGCCGTATCAGCGGATCGTGGCGGACGTCCAGCGGCGGATCACCGACGGCGAACTGCGCGCGGGGGAGCGGGTGCCCTCGACGCGGGCGCTGGTGCGCGACTGGGGCGTCGCGATGGCCACGGCGTCGAAAGCGCTTTCCGTGCTGCGTCAGGAAGGCTGGATCCGCACGGTGCCCGGCAGCGGCTCGGTGGTGAACGAGCGGCGGGGCGGTCCGGCGTCGCCGGAGGAACCGGCGACCTCGACGCTGGGCCGGGAACGTCTCGTGGCGGCGGCGATCCGGCTGGCCGACACCGAGGGCAGGGCGGCGCTGTCGATGCGCAGGCTCGCCGCGGAACTCGGCGTCGGCCCGATGTCGCTGTACCGGCATGTGCCGGACAAGGAGGAACTGCTGCGGCTGATGGCCGACGCCTCGTTCGGTGCCGAGGAACTGCCGGAGCCGGGGCCGCGGCAGTGGCGGACCCGGCTGGAATTCGGCGCGCGGGTGCAGTGGCGGGCCTACCGGCGGCATCCGTGGCTCGCGCCGGTCCTGCTCAACTCGCTCGTGCGGCCGCCGGTGATCCCCAGCGCGCTGAAGCACGTCGACTGGTCGCTGCGCGCGCTGTCCGATACCGCGCTGGACCGCCGGACGCGGCTGCACGTCATCGTCACGTTGAACGGCTACATCGGCGGGATCGCGGCGACCAACGCCTACGAGGTCGAGTCCGAACAGGACACCGGCATCAGCGGCACCCAGCGGCTGGCGGCGGACATGACGCTGCTGGAGGAGTTGCTGGCCTCCGGCCGCTACCCGACTCTCGCCACCGAGATGGTGGACATCGAACTGGACAGCCTCGACGAAATCTTCGAGTTCGGCCTGAGCCTCCAGCTCGACGGCATCGCCCGCCTCCTCTGATCTCGGCGATCTCACGTGATTGGGCGCGTAACTCACGTGATGGGGCCGAGATCTCGCGTGATTGAGTGGAGAACTCGCGTGATCAGGCGGGGGCCCAGGTGGTGAGGGCTAAGGGGAGGGTGGGGTCGGTGGTGGGGGTGGTGCTGAGCCAGGCGGTGTGGCCGTCGGGGCGGAGGAGGGCGGCGCGGAGGTCGGGCTCGGCGGGGCAGCGGGCGGCGTAGGTGTCCACTGTGGACGAGTAGGCGGCGAAGGCGTGGTCGGGGGTCAGGTCAAGGAGGACGGGGCGGGCGGGGTGGAGGAGTGCGGTCAGGCGGGTTTCGCCGGTGGACGTCGTGAGCGGGACGTCGGGGGCGAGACGGCCCAGCCAGGGGTGATCGCCGGACACCACGGTCTCGTACCGCGCGTCGAGTCCCACGATGACCTCGGTGAACGCGCGGTTTCCCGCCGGATGCCGGGCGATCCTGCTCAGGAGGTTCTTCACCGGGTCGTCGGTTTCGCTCAGCTCGCCCAGCAGCATCTGCGCGCGGGTGTTCGCGAGGATCCGTTCGCCCGCCGCGTGCCGTTCGGTGTGGTAGGTGTCGAGCAGATGCGCGGGCGCGGTGCCGCGCACAGTGGCGGCGAGTTTCCAGCCGAGGTTCACCGCGTCGTCGAGCGCCACGTTGACGCCGATCGCGCCGGACGGCGGATGGATGTGCGCGGCGTCCCCTGCCAGTAGCACCCGCCCCTCCCGATACCGCGCCGCCAGCCTCGCGGCGTCGCCGAAGCGGGTCATCCAGCGCGGCGCTCGCAGCTCGACGTGCCTGCCGATCGCCGCGTCGACCTGTGCCTGCAGGACTTCGAGGGTGACCGGGGTGTCCTTGTCCTCGGGCGGATTCTCGTCCCTGGTCACGATCCGCACGTACCCCGGCCGCGGGATGACGAACACGCTGCCGCCGTCCGGCCCGTGCGTGGCGCCGAGCGGCAGGTCGTCGAGATCGATCTCGACGTCGCCGAGCAGCGCGTACGTTGTGGCCGCGGTGCCGAGGAAGGCGATCCCGGCCTGCTTGCGGACGACGCTCCGGCTCCCGTCGCAGCCGACAAGGAACCCCGCGCGGATCTCGCGCTCGCCGTGTCCGGTGTGGACGGTCGCGGTGACGCCGGTGCCGTCCTGGGTGAAGACGCGGAGTTCGTGGCCGCGCAGGATCTCCGCGCCCAGCCCGGCGGCGTGTTCCTCCAGGTACTCCTCGACCCGGGACTGCGGAATCCCGAGCGTGAACGGATGATCGGTGGTGGTCCCGGCCAGCAGGAGCATCGTGTCGATCCCGCCGACGGCGGCGTTCGGTACGCGACGACCTTCGGCGATCAGGGCGTCGGCGAGCCCGCGCCGCGCGAGGAGGTCGAGCGAGCGGGCGTTGAGGTTGAACCCGCGGCAGTAGCCCGGCCGCTCGGGATGACGTTCGACGATGATCACGTCGACACCGGCCAGCCGCAGTTCGACGGCGAGCATCAGCCCGGCCGGGCCGGCGCCCGCGATCAGTACGTCCGTCTGAAATGGACTCGAAGACATGAGATTCCCCTGTGTGTCAATGAGTTTCGGGCCATGGAAGCGATCCGTCGCGGATCTCGGCGATCGTCCGCCGCGTCCAGTCCAGTTCCGCCTGCCAGGCGTGCCGGACGTACTCGACCTCGATCATGAACAGCCGCGGCACCCCGGCGCCGCTCGTCTCGTCCAGCGCCGTGGCCGCGCCCTCGATGCGCTCGGTCAGGTGCCGCGCGCGTTCTTCGAGCGCGTCGGCGGCCCGTTCGGGGCCGAGCGCGCCGAGGTAGGACACCGCGGCGACGAACTTCGGGTACTCCGCGACCGGCTCGCGGATCAGTTCGTCGAGCCAGCGCACGAACTCGTCCTGGCCGAGTTCGGTGTGCGCGTAGACCGTGCGCTCCGGGCGGTTGCCCTCGCGCACGGTCTCCACCGGCTCGATCCAGCCGTGCCGGACCAGTGATTCGACGGTGTCGTACAGCGTCCCCGTGGTGATCTTGAAACTCGTGTCCTTATTGCGTTCGCGCAGCGTGGACGCCATTTCGTACGGGTGCATCGGCTTCTCGACGAGCAGCCCGAGCAGGGCGAGCGCCAGGGTGTTCCGGATCTTGCGCGTGGCCATGATGAGTTAGTCGCTCCCTATTAGTCGGAAGCGACTATACACCTACTAGTCCATGTCGATGCACACGTGCGGGGTCAGCCGGAACCGCATCCGGCACACCACCGCGTCGGAATGCCGCCGCAACGCGCGGGAGAGCACGGCCCCGCGCTGGTTCTGCAACACGCGCTGCCACAGGTGTTCCGGCTCGACCTCGGCGATGAGCACGAACGCGTGGCAGTCGCCGATCCCGCGCAGGTATTCGACCAGCGGCTCGCCGAGCCGGCGGCGTTCGTCGTAGAGCTGCACGAGCGGGACGTCCGGATGCCAGCGATCCCAGTCCTCGACGAACTTCTTCGCCGCGGCCTCCTCACCGGGATGGGTCACCGTGACGGCCTCGACGCGGTCGCCGAGCGACAGCGCGGCCGCGAGCGCGTCGCGGGTCAGCCGGGTCACCGAATGGACGGGCACGATCACCCTGGCGCGGTGCGGGCGCGGCGGAGCCGGTGTGCGGCCGAGTTCGAGGCTTTCCCCGATACGGCGGTAAGTCCGGTGCACCCACTCCATGAGCAGGACGAGCGCGGGCAGCGTGACGACGATCAGCCAGCCGCCTTCGCCGAACTTCGTGGCCGTGACGACGACCGCCGCGATCGCGGTGAGCGCCGCGCCGAACCCGTTGATGAACACCTTCCCGTGCCAGCCGGCGGGGCGGGTCCGCCGCCAGTGCCGGACCATGCCGATCTGCGACAGCGTGAACCCGACGAACACGCCGATCGCGAAGAGCGGGACGAGGGTGTTCATCTGGCCGTCGGAAATGATCAGCAGCAGGGCCGAGGTGATCGCGAGGAACCCGATGCCGTAGCGGTGCACCTGACGTTCGGCGCGGAGCGCGAACACGTGCGGCAGGTTGTTGTGCTCCGCGAGCAACTGCGCCAGCACGGGCAGTCCGCCGAACGAGGTGTTCGCGGCCAGCGCGAGCAGGACGACGGTGGAGAACTGGACGACGTAGAAACCGAAACCGTTGCCCAGCGCGGCACCCGTGACCTGCGAGAGCACGGTCACGCCGTCGACCGGCTGGATCGAGAACTTCTCGATCAGGATCGCGATGCCGATGAGCATCACCGCGAGCAGCCCGCCGAGCGCGACCTCGGCCGCCTGCGCGCGTTTCACCCTCGGCTTGCGGAACGACGGGACGGCGTTGGCGATCGCCTCGACGCCGGTCAGCGCCGAGCAGCCGTTCGCGAAAGCCTTGAGCAGCAACAGGATTCCGACCGTTTCGAGGCTCTGGGCGTGGGCAGGGGCCGCCGCGAGCGCCGTGGCGGGGTCGGTGCGGATCAGGCCGACCACGACGACCACCAGGATCGCGCCGACGTAGATCGCGGTGGGCACCACGAACGCCCGCGCGCTGTTCGCGATGCCGCGCAGGTTGATCCCGGTCACCAGCGCCAGCACGCCGAGGCACAGCCAAACGGTGTAGGGCAGCAGTTGCGGGAAGGCCGACGTCAGCGCCGCGACCCCGGCGGCCACCGAGACCGCGACGTTGAGGACGTAGTCGACGATCAACGACGCGGCCGCGACCAGCGATGCTCGCCTGCCCAGGTACTCGCGGCTGACGCCGTACGCGCCGCCGCCGTTCGGGAACGCCGCTATGACCTGCCGGTAGGACAGCGTCAGCACCGCCAGCAGCAGCGCGATCGCGAGCGTGACCGGGAGGGTGAAGCCGAGCCCGGTCCCGCCCGCGACGGCCAGCACGAGCACGATCGCTTCGGGTCCGTACGCCACGGATGCCATGGCGTCGAGGGAAAGCGCGGCGAGCCCGCCGATCACGGACAGGCGATGCCGGTCTTCGTTCTTGCCGCCCGTGGTGCGGGCGGGGCTGAGAGTGGTGGTCACGGCCCCAGGCTGCGGTCACGCCGTCCCCGCGCCGCCGCGTTCCTACGGCCTCTTAACGCGCTTCCGGCCGATCACCACGACGCACTGACGCTTTGGTGACACACCTCTCGCGCCCGGGCCCGAAATGCCGTTAAGGCCACCTTACGGGCGTCAGACGCCTGCAAGGTGGCCTT
>NZ_JBHYIK010000018.1:112393-132848 GCF_042739735.1 Amycolatopsis sp. NPDC059027
GCTTGGTCCCACACACCCCCTCGCTCTTCCACTACCTTCTGTACCTCAACCTCCCGGGTCTCACCACTCTCTCCTGGTGCCCTCCCCGGCATGGGGCCGCCGCTCAGTGCACGGTGCGGAAGAAGGTGCGGATGTCGGACACCAGGAGGTCCGGGGCCTGCAAGGAGGCGAAGTGGCCGCCGGTGTCGTAGCGCGTCCAGTGCGTGATGGTGTTCGACAGTTCGGCAAGCCCGCGGATCGCGCCGTCGCCGAGGAAGTTGGCGACGCCGGTCGGGACCGGAGAAGGCTGCGGACGTACGCCCCAGGCCTCCTTTCCGCCTTCGAGGTACAGCCGCGCTGCCGAACCGGTGGTCTGGGTCAACCAGAAGATCGAGACGTCGGTGAGGATCGCGTCGCGGTCGACCGGGGTTTGCTTGGTCTGCGCGGGATCCCAGTCCACGAACCATTCCAGGTTCCACGCGAGCTGACCGGCGGGCGAGTCGTTGAGCGCGTACGCCAGCGTCTGCGGCCGCGTCGACATCTGGGTCGCGTAGCCGGAATGCCGCATCCACAGCATGCTCTGGTGTTCCGCCAGTTCGCGTTCGGCGTCGGAGAGCATCGACAGATCGTCCGGGTCCGTCGACACCGACGCGTCGGCGAGCGCGTTGACGTGCACGCCGAGGACGCGATCCGGCGCGATCCGGCCGATCGCCGGGGAAACGATGCTGCCGAAGTCGCCGCCCTGCGCGCCGAACCGTTCGTAGCCGAGGCGGGTCATCAGTTCGAGCCACGCGCGGGCGATGCGGCTGACACCCCAGCCGGTTTCCTTGGTCGGTCCGGAAAACGCGAAGCCGGGCACGGAAGGCGCGACGACGTGGAAGGCGTCGGCCGGGTCACCGCCGAATTCGCGAGGATTCGTGAGCGGGCCGAGGATGTCGAGGAAGTCGTACACGGTGCTCGGCCAGCCGTGGGTGATCAGCAGCGGTGTCGCGTCCGGTTCGGGGGAGCGGACGTGCAGGAAGTGGACGTTCTGCCCGTCGATCTCCGTGGTGAACTGCGGGACGGCGTTGAGCCGCGCTTCGTGGCGGCGCCAGTCGTAGCCGGTGCGCCAGTACTCGACGAGGTCCCGCAAGTAGTCCTCGTTCACCCCGTACGACCAGCCGATGCCGGGGATTTCGCCGGGCCAGCGGGTGTGGGCGAGACGGTCGGCGAGCTCGTCGAGGTCGGCCTGCGGGACGTCGATGCGGAAGGGTTGTGGTGCGGTCATGCGGGCCACTCTGCCGGGCATATAGGCCACTTGATGGCCGCAATCGACGGGAGGTTCATCGGCGCCTCAGCATCGGACGGGTCAGCGCCAGGACGAGCGCGAGCATCCCGAGCGAGATCCCCAGTGCGAGCCGGGTCCCGCCGACGCCGTCGAGGTGGAAGAATGCCGCGCCGAGCACGGCGACCCCGGCCGTGGCGCCGAACTGCTGGGCGGCGTTGAGCAGCCCGGACGCGGATCCGGTCTCGTGATGGTCCACACGGGACAGTGCGTTGGTGAAGAACGGGACGGTGAACATCCCGAGCCCGACGCCCGAAACCAGCAGCGGCCACAGCAATACCGGCCACGGCGCGTCGACGAGCATCACCGTCCCGGCCAGCCCGGCCACGAGGACGAGCAGGGCGACACGCATCACCCGTGCGCCGAAGCGGGGGACGAGGTACCGGCCGGTGCACCACGAGCCGATCGCCAGTCCCGCCGACCACGGCAGCATGCCCAGTCCCGCGCCCAGCGCGCCGGTCCGGCCGCCGAGCTGGAAGAACACCACGAGGACGAACATCAGACCGTTCATCACCGCGAAGAACAGCAATGAGGACACCAGCGAAGCGGGGAAAACGCGGTCGCGGAACAGGCCCGGCTCGACCAGCGGGCTGCCGCCGCGACGGGCCTTTCCGGTCTGGTGCCGTACGAACACCGCGAACAACGCGACGCCCGCCAGCAGGCACAACCAGATCCACGGTGCCCAGCCCGCGTCGTTGCCCTGCACCAGCGGGTAGATCATCAGGCCGGTCGACACGGCCGCGAGCGCCGTGCCCGCGACGTCGAGCCGCGGCCGGGTGGGGGAGCGGTCCTCCAGGACGAGCGGGGTGGCCAGCAGGACGAGCAGGCCCAGTGGCACATTGACCAGGAACACCGCGCGCCAGCCCGAACCGAGGATGTCGGCGTCGGTGAGCACGCCGCCGAGAACCGGGCCGCACACCGAAGCCAGTGCCATCACCGGTCCGATCGTGCCCAGCGCCTTTGCTCGCTCCGCGCCATCGAACATCGCGCGGATCAGCCCGAACGTCTGCGGGATGATCAACGCCGCGCTCGCGCCCTGCACGGCGCGGGCCGCGAGCAGGAACCCGATGCCCGGGGCGAACGCGCACAGCGCCGAGCACACGACGAACGCGGCCGTGCCGAGGACGAACGCGCGGCGGCGGCCGAGGATGTCGCCGATCCGCCCGCCGGTGATCAGCAGCACCGCGAACGGACACGTATAGCCCGCGCTCACCCATTGCAGCTGACCGTCGGAGACGCCCAGATCGGCGCGGATGGCGGGCGAGGCGACCTGCGTGATCGTGGCGTCGAGCAGGTTCATGGCCTCCGCGAGGAGGAGCGCCGAGAGCGCGAGCCATCGGCCCCGATGCGGCGGGGCCACGGTGGAGGTGTACTGAACGGTCATATCCGTGAAGGTAGAAAAGCGCTGCGATTCGATCCATCTACTGCGCAGCTTCCGACGGATAGTTCCATGCGAGAGCGGCTACGATCGGAATATGCCACTGGACGAACTCGACCGCGCGCTGGTCCATGCCCTGCACCTCGACGGCCGGGCGGCGTTCAACCACGTCGCGGAGGTGCTCGGGACGTCCCAGCAGACCGTCGCGCGCCGCTATCGGAGGCTGCGGGCCGACGGGACCCTGCGCGTCGTCGGGATGACCGATCCGCGACGGCTGGGCCAGGTCGAATGGTTCGTCCGGCTGCGCTGCACGCCCGACGCGGCCTTGAAGGTGGCGAACGCGCTGACCCGCCGCGACGACACCCGCTGGGTGCAGCTCACCTCCGGCGGCACGGAGATCGTCTGTGTCATCCGCTCCCTGGGGCCGGACGCGCCGGAATCCCTGCTGCTGCAAGAACTTCCCCGGACTCCGCGGGTCGTCGCGGTCTCCGCCCACTGTCTACTGAGGACGTTCGTCGGCGGGCCGGTCGGCTGGGACGGGCGCGCGGCGGCGCTCACGCCGGAGCAGATCGATCGGCTCACCCCGGAGCCGCCGGATCCTTCCGGTGAGCCGCTCGATCCGGCCGACATCGCGGCCGACGAGCCCCTGCTCGGTCTGCTGCGTCAGGACGGCCGCATGTCCTTCGCCGATCTTGCCGTGGCCACGGGCTGGGCCGAGGCGACCGTGCGCCGCCGGGTCCATCGGCTGCGGCGGGCCGGGGTGCTCTACTTCGACATGGACATGGACCCGGCGTTGCTGGGATTCCACGCGCAGGCCGTGCTGTGGCTCTCGGTGCGGCCGACGCGACTGGTCGAAGTCGCCGAAGCCCTTGCGGGACACCAGGAAGCCGCGTTCGCCGCGGCGACGACCGGGCCGAGCAACCTGATCGCCAAGGTGCTCTGCCGCGACGTCGAGGCGTTGTACACCTACCTCACCGAGCGGGTCGGCGGCATCGACGCCATCGACCACCTCGAAACCGCCCCGGTCATCCGCACCCTCAAACGCGCCGCCACCTCGTGATCAGGCCGCGGTCTCGTGTGTTCGAGGGGCGGGCTCGCGTGATTGAGCGGAGATCTCGCGTGATCAGGGGAGGAGGCCGGCGCGGCGGGCGGCGTTGACGGCCTGGAGCCTGGTGTGGCAGTCGAGTTTGCACATGGCGCCACGCAGGTAGCTCTTGACCGTCTCGGCGCCGATGGACAACGTCGTGGCGATCTCGGCGTTGGTCTGGCCCGCGGCGACGCAGGCAAGGACGTCGAGTTCGCGTACGGACAGCGAAGGCGCCGCGCCGTCCGGGGGTGTCGCGGCTTCGGCGAGGGTCGCCGTGACGGCGTCGATCCGCTCGCGCAGCGCCTCGTCGGTGACTTCGCGGCTGAGCAGCCGCAGTTCGGCGTGGCCTCGCCGGATCGTCTCCCGTTCGGCCGACGCGCTGTCGGCGGCCATCCCGGCCAGCTGCTGGGGCGCGGTGAGCAGCGCCAGGCGGCGTTCCACCTCGTCGCGGACGGCGAGTTCCTGTTCCAGGTCACGGGCGGCCTGCGCGACCGCGTCGATCGCCGGGTCGCCGAACCGCACCGCCTCCCGGACCGCGCCGTAGAGCACCGCGCGTACGGAGCGGCGCACGATCACCGGCACGGCGAGGGCGGACCGCACACCTTCCGCGCGGACCGCGTGGTCGAAGTGGTGACTGATGGAGTCGCTGGCGTGGTAGTCGGTGACGGCCACCGGGCGCCGCGCCGCGATCGCCTGGCCGCCCAGCCCGCGGCCTTCGGCCACGACGAGCCCGCGCAGGGAGTTGGTCGCGGTGCCCACGAGTTCGCTCATCCGCAGCTCGGAGCCGCCGACGACCACACCGCCGAACGCGAGCGGCAGCCGCGCGGAGGTCCGGACCGTGCCGAGGGCACGACGGACTTCGGCGCTGTCGGCCGGCTCCGGTGTCGGCATGCGCGCATCACCCCTGTTCGGGGGTAGTCGGCGGGTAACGGACCCCCCGATAGTACGACCACCTGCGGCAACGTGGCCCCGGCACGCTGCCCACGACCTCGTCGGAGCGACTCATGACCTCACCGGAGCAGACCGCGCTGGACCTGTTGGCCGTCTACGGCGCGCCCGGCGCCAGTGCTCTCGACCTGCTGTGCCGCCGTCATCCGGCCGACGCGGTCGCCTTCACGGTCATCGAAGCGGACCTGAGCAGCCGTGACCTGACCTTCGGCGAGCTGGACGAGGCCTCGGGCCGGTTCGCCGCCGCGCTGGCCGCCCGCGGGATCGGTCCCGGCGACCGGGTCGCGACGCTGATGGGCAAGTCCGCCGAACTCGTCGTCGCGCTGCTCGGGATCTGGCGGCTCGGCGCGGTCCAGGTGCCGCTGTTCACCGCGTTCGCCCCGCCCGCGATCGCCCTGCGCATCACCGGGAACGGCACCAAGGCCGTCGTCGTCGACCCGTCGCAGCGGGCGAAACTCGAGCCGGGCGAAGACATCCCGGCCGACGCCGGTTGGCTGGTCATCACCACCGGCGAGGCGAGCGGCGGCGATCTGGCGTTCGCGGATCTGCTCGCCGAGGACTCACCGGTCCCGGACCCGGTCGCCGCCGGCGGCGAGGGCACGTTGATCGAGCTGTTCACCTCCGGTACCACCGGGACGCCGAAAGCGGTCCCGGTCCCGGTGCGCGGTCTCGCCGGAATCCATGCCTACCAGCAGTTCGGCCTCGACCACACCGACGACGACGTGTTCTGGAACGCCGCCGATCCCGGCTGGGCGTACGGGCTCTACTACGCGATCGCCGGGCCGCTGGCCACCGGCAGGCGCAGCCTCCTGCTGCACGCGGGCTTCTCGCCGGACCTGACCTGGCAGGTGCTGACGCGTTTCCGCGTCACCAACTTCACCGCGGGGCCGACGGTTTACCGGGCGCTGCGCAATTCCGGGGCCGAGGTGCCGGACGGCCTGCGGCTGCGGCATTGTTCGTCGGCGGGCGAGCCGCTGACCCCGGACGTGATCAGCTGGGCACTCGACACGTTCGGCATCCCCGTGCGGGACCACTACGGGCAGACCGAGACCGGGATGATGGTCGGCAACGCCTGGCACCCCGACCTCGTCGCCGAGATCAGGCCCGGCTCGATGGGCCGTCCGCTGCCCGGGTTCGCCGTCGAGGTGCTGAAGTCCGGCACCGACGAGATCGCCGAGCCCGGCGAGGCCGGCAGGGTAGCCGTGGACCTCACGCGCAGCCCGCTGATGCCGTTTTCCGGGTACCGCAACGCGCCCGGGCGCAGCGCCGAACGATTCAGCGAGGACCGGCGCTGGTATTACACCGGTGACGTCGCGGCCAAGAGCGCCGACGGCTATCTCACCTTCGGCTCGCGCGACGACGACGTGATCCTCATGGCGGGGTACCGGATCGGTCCGTTCGAGGTGGAAAGCGCGCTGGTGCAACACCCTTCCGTCGCCGAGGCCGCCGTCATCGGCACTCCGGACGCGCTCCGGGGCGAGGTCGTCGTGGCGTATGTCGTCGTCCGTGACGGTGTCGAAACCGGGGACGAGCTCACCGAGGAGCTGAAGCAGCTCGTGAAAGCCCGGCTGGCCGCGCACGTCTATCCCCGCGAAGTGCACTACGTGACCGAGCTGCCGAAGACGCCGAGCGGGAAGATCCAGCGCTTTCTGCTGCGGGAGCGGGCGCGGGAAGCCACGACGACCGCCTGACCCCGTGGTTTCGCTTTGTCCGGTGCCGGACAATGCATTACCTGGCCCCGGACAAAGCGCCGCGTGCCGATCTTGCACGCGGATTGCGTATCGCGTTTCTCCTGAATCGGTCACAGGGAAATAACGAATACGCGTGGACGACGACAACCCTAAGTCTTTCCCAAGTTTTCCCGCCGGGTATGGGAAGCGGACCTACACTTGCGCAATGAAGATCGCCCTGTGGATCGGATTGTGCGGGCTGTGCCTGACAGCCGGCCACGTGATCTTGGGCGGGCTCGGGATTCTGCTGCTGCTCGGGAGTATCCCGATTCGCCGCGCCGGGGAACGTGGAGCCGGGGAAAGAGAGCTCGTTCTGCACCGCTGAGTGGTGCGGGACCGGGGGAAAATCGCGCGGAAATCAGCCGGTGAACCAGTGGTAGAACCGGCCGAGGTAGTCCCAGATCGTCGGACTCGGGCTGGGCGCCGGTTCCGTCGCGGCAGGCGGCGGGGGAGTGGTCGCCGACGTGCCGGGCGGCGGCAGCAGGAGCCCGGGGGACGTCGCCGGGCCGGTGCTGGACGGCGACGAGCTGGTCGTGCCGTTGAGGGTGGCCGTCGCGGCGCCGGACGGGAGCGGGGCCGCCGTGAACGTCGTCGTCATCGGCGTCGTGGTGGACACGGTTTCGGTGGCGGGCGCGGAAGAAGGCGTGGGCCGCGCCGGGACGGGCGAAAGCGTGAACGTCGCGGCCGAGGCGGGTTCTGTCGCCGAGCCCGCCGGCGGCAGGCGATCGGCCGCGGGCGCGCTCACCGTGATGTGGTGTTCCGCCGGGGTCAGCAGCGGGACGGCGGCGCCACCCGCGACCACGAGCAGGGACGCGGTGAGCGTGCACCGGCGAACGACGTTCACCCGCGGTCCCGGTTTCCTGTGGCGAGGCATGCGTGCCATCGGCTGACCTCCACCTCGTGACGCGGAGCACACGTTCGGCTCCGGCCGGATACTACGAACAGCGGACGTGGTTGTAAACCCGCGGGAGGCACGTGACTTCGGTGCGTGACCGCCGGCGGCGGACCGTGGTGGCCGCGTCGCCCGGATGACCTGGCCGGCCGGTGTTTCGCGAGGCGGGGGCGGGGTACCCGACGGCCACGAGCGCGGCCCGGCAAGTCCACAGTGGATGGTGGTCGCGAGGAAGAAGGTCGACGATGACGCATTCGGAACCTTATGAGCGCCTCACCCCGGCCGAGGAGGAAGAGGTGGTGGAACGCGTCCACCCCCGGGTGCGGATCGTCCGCACCCTCAACGCGGTGATCCGGGTGATCTGCGTGCTGTTCGCGCTGATTCTCGCCCTGCACATCGTGCTGGTCTACGCCGACGCCAACCCGGCCAACACTTTCGCCCGCTTCATCGACACCTGGTCCGGCTCGGTGTCCCTCGGCCTGCGCGATCTGTTCACCCCTGGTGACGCCAAGTTGCGCACGCTCGTCAACGAGGGGCTCGCCGCGGTGGTGTGGCTGGTGATCGGCATGATCCTGGCCCATCTCATCGCCCGGATCGGGCTGCCGGGGCCGCGGCGGATCTGGCATCGCCGCGCGGTGCACTGACGATCCGCCGCACCACCGGTCTCGCGCCGTCCGGTGCCGGCTGCCCCCGCCGGTACCGGACGGCGCCGCCTGCCGGGTCAGGCTGCCGGGTCAGGCGAACCGCTCGACGATCGCGCGGCAGAACGCGGGCAGGTCGCCGGGGTCGCGGCTCGAGACCAGCGCGTCGTCGACGACGACCTCCTCGTCGACGACCGTGCCGCCCGCGTTGCGGATGTCGGTGCGCACGCTGGGAAACGACGTCAGGGTGCGGCCGCGGACGACATCGGCTTCGACCAGCGTCCACGGGCCGTGGCAGATGACGCCGACCGGCTTGCCGCCGCGGACGAAGTCCCCGGCGAACCGCACCGCGGCCGGGTCGCGGCGCAGGTTGTCCGGGTTCATCGTGCCGCCGGGAAGCACCAGGGCGTCGTAGTCGTCGGCCGACACGTCACCGACGACCTTGTCGACCTCGAACTCGTCGCCCTTGTCGATGTCGCCGTTCATCGCCTGGATCTTCCCCGGCCCGAGCGAGACGACCTCGGCCGTGGCCCCCGCGTCCGTCACCGCTTTCCGCGGTTCGACCAGTTCGACCTGCTCCACGCCGTCGGCGGCCAGTATCGCCACTCGCTTGCCCCGCAACGTCGCCGTCATGTCCGTTCCCTTCGTGGTTCGTGGGGATTCCCGTCTTCGCCCGGGTACCCACCGGGGCCTGCCCGAATCACCGCACCGGACCGTCCGGAGTGGACGGTCGGAGAATCGGGCCGTCCGGGGGCGGTTTCGTGCGGTAGGGTCAGGAACGGCCCGGACATCCGGGCCGGAACGGAGTTCGCATGTCCCCGTCCCCCACGGATCGACCTCCGCGAGGCGAGTTCGCCAGGGCAAGGGCCGACGCGGCCGAGGCCGAGGCGACCTTGCGAGCCAGGGCCGTCCGGGCCGTGGCAGGAAATTCCCGCGACGCGCGTGACCGCCACGAGCTACTGGCCATGCTCGGCCTGCCCGATCCCGTCGAGGAGGGTCCGGGTTTCGAAGCCGTCGGCCCGAGCAGGCCGACCGTGACCTGACGTCGATCCGACCGCATCGGCTGGTTTGCCGGTCCGTGCTCCGGGGTATCTAGCGCGGTGATGCGAGGGACCATTTCCGACACCTCCGGAACGGCCGACCGGCCGTGGGCGACGGCCGGACGGGAACCGTTCACGCATCCGGCGCTGTTCTACCGCGGTGAGCGGGAGTACCTGGCGGGCACGGTCCCGTTCGTCACCGGGGCGCTCGCCGGGGGCGAGCCGGTCGCGGTCGCGGTGCCGCCGCACAACCTCGAACTCCTGCGGGGTGCGCTCGGCGGTGCCGCCACCGACGTGGTCATGCTCGACATGACCGAGGCGGGGCGCAATCCCGGCCACATCATTCCCGGAGTGCTGCGTGCCTTCGCCGACCGGCATCCCGGCAGGCGCGTCCGGATCATCGGCGAGCCGATCTGGGCCGGCCGCTCCGCGCACGAGTATCCCGCGTGCGCACAGCACGAGGCGTTGATCAACCACGCCTTCGCGGGCCGTCCGGTCACGATCCTCTGTCCCTACGACGTCGGCACTCTCCGGCCGAAGGTGCTCACCGACGCGCTGCGGACGCATCCGCTCGTCGTCGACGCGCACGGGCAGCGCGCCAGCGATCGGTATGCGCCCGACGACGTCGTCGCCGACTACAACCGGCCGCTGCCCCCGCTCGCCGGCGCCACCGCCGTCACCGTCGATCTGGCCGGGCTGTCCGCGCTGCGTCACACGGCGATCGGGCTGGCGGCCGGAGCCGGGCTCGGCGCCGAGCGAGTCCAGGACGTCGCGCTCGCGCTCACGGAACTCGCCGGCAACAGTCTCGAACACGGCGGCGGGGCCGCCGAGGTGCTGATGGGCACGGACGGGGGGCACCTGGTGTGCCAGGTGCGCGACAGCGGTCAGCTCGCCGATCCGCTCGCCGGCTGCCGCCCCGCCGCGCCGGGACAGATCCGCGGCCGGGGGCTGTTGCTGGTCCACCACGTGGCGGACCTGGTGCGGACACACACCGGCCCGGCGGGCACGTGTGTCGAGGCGCGTTTCCTGCTCGGCCGCTGACACATCGGCTCACCGGGCCGGTCCCCAGGTCCACAGAGGACGGACTCAGCCGCGCCCGACGTCGCGCAGCGCGCCGGATCTGGACGGGTACAGGTGGAGCTCCCGGTCAACCCCGGTGAGCCGGAGAAGCCGTTGCACGGTATGGGAATGGCTCGCGATCCGGAGGTCCGTGCCCCCGACGATCGCGGCCAGGTTGGACTCGACGAGCAGGGAAAGCCCGGTGCTGCCGAGGAAGCTGACCTCGGTCAGATCGACGATCAGCACCTCGGGTTCGCGGTGCAGCGCGGCGGTGAGCGCGGTGTCGAGGATGGGCCGGGTGGACAGATCCACCTCGCCGATCACATCGAGCAGTACCACGTCGGGGCGCGCGAGTGCGGTACGCACGGTCAACTGCGGCCCCGGCGCGGAACGCGCCTCCGGTGAGAGGAAGTCCATGACGGCTCCAGTGGTGTCGGCTTTGGACCGGACTCCGCTGGGCGAGGGTGCCAGCTACCGAGCCCGGATACGTCCTCGGGTCGGCTGCTGGTTGAACCGGATTCCAGCCTATGGCCCGCACTCGCCGAGCACAACCGGTGGCTCACCGGAACATCCGCAGCCACAGCGGGATGACGAACCACAGCAGCAGGAACACCAGTGCGGTGGCGGCGCTGAGCACCGCGGCCACGACGCCGCCGAAGACCAGGTAGCCGATCATCAGCACGGTGCCGGTCATCGCGGCGGCGAGCAGGACGAGTCCCAGTACGGCCAGTACGGAGGTGCCCCGCACGATCACCTCCCGCATGCCCCGCCGGAAGAGCAGCCGGTGCCACGCGGCGGGCGCGATCAGCAGAGCGACCGCGCCCGCCGCGAGAAGCACCGTCACGACGTGCACATAGTGCAGGAATCCGTCCACCTTGGCGTAGCGTTCGGTGAACGCCAGCGAGAGCAGGAAACCGAAGAGCACCTGGACGCCGGCCTGCGCGACACGCACCTCCTGCAGGAGCTCACTGAGATTGCGGGCGAGTCTTCGCTGGTCGGAATCCTCCGGTTCGCTCATCGGCTCCTCGTCTCCCGGTCAACGGCCGAGTGCCTGCTGGAGCTGCTTCTTCGTCATCTTGGAACGACCGTGGATGTTGCGCTTCCTGGCGTCGTTGTACAGCTGTTCCTTGGTCGGCCCGCCGGGGCCAAGCCGCTTGCCGGACCGGTGGCCGCCGCGCTGCTGCGGCGACTTGTCCCGGGTGGACGTCTTGCTCGCCGAGCGAGATTCACCGGACCGGGCACGGTTCTTGTTGACCGTGCGCGCGGCGATCTCCTCCGCGCGGTCCTCGCCGGTGCCGCGTTCCTTCTGCGACTCCTTGATGTGCTGGTACTGGCGCTCACGTTTCGAATTCCACGCCTGCTGGGGCATGACCTTCACTCCTTCCGGGCGGACCAGGTCCTCCGGTTAACCGCAGGGCATCCGGGATAAACGCGGCATCGCCCTGGCGGGGGCCGTTCAGTGGCCGCGCCGGCGCAGGAGCAGCCGGATCAGGAACACCGCGGCGAAGGCCGTGGCGAAGATCGGCAGCGGATGAGCGCGGACCGCGCCGGCGCCCTGGCGGAACTTCTCGGCGGCCGGCACCGACACCGTCGACGCGATGCGCGCGCTGGCCTTGTCCACCTTGTCGTCGACGTTCTCCCGCACGCGTTCGCGCACATCGAGCTTGGCCGCGAGCGCGTCGAGCGTTTCGGTCAGCTCTTCGCGCGTGACGTCGCGGTCCATCCTGGCTTCCTCGGCGTCGACGGGAAACTTCTCGTGCTCACCCATGCGATCGCCTCGCTTCGCGAGACAGTGTTCGACTCCTTTGGCGCATGATATCCATGATTCGTTCGCAAGCTTCACTCATGTCGCACTCCTCGTTTCACGGTCTCGATGTCTTCCCGCACCGAGCCGACGGTGTCCTCCGGTATCGGCGGGGCCGCCCGGCCGACCTGCTTCTTGCCTGTCAGCCCGGCGAATCCGGCGACCAGCAGCAGGGCCGCGCCGACGATCACCGCGGCCAGCCAGCCGGGCAGCACGAGGGCCAGCGCCAGTACCGCGGCCGCGACCAGCGTCGCGGCGCCGAACACCGCGATCAGTCCCGCCGCGCCGACGAGACCCGCGCCGCGCCCGAAATGCTTGCCCTTGCCGCGCAGCTCGGCCGCCGCGATCCGGAGTTCGTCGCGGACGAGCCGTTTCAGCTCGTCGGTCAGGTCGGAGACCAGATCGCCGACCGAACGGTCCTCGGCCGGGGTCCGGTTCACTTCTTCGATCACGGAACACCTCCCGAACGGCTTCCGCCCCCGGGTAGCCGCATGGCGGGCACGTCAAACGCGCGGAGGAGAGCAGCGCGTCGTCCACTGTGGACGGGAGTGGACGGCGACCGGATGCCGGGTTTCGGCGTTTCCTGCCGGGGTATGGCACCAGCAGGACACTCGCGAGATCGGGAGGACCGATGAACGGCGACGGACCGCCGGTCATCCCGCGCCCTGCGCGCGTGATGCGGCCGTGACTGCGGAAATTCAGGAGGTCCGGCTGGTGCCCGCGTACCGGTCGGGCTGGACGATCGTGACAGTGACCGGGGTCGTCTCGGCGGAGAGCTATCCCTGGCTGCGGGACGGGCTGCTCCGGCTTGCCGCGGAGGCGGGTGACGGGCTGATCGCCGACATCGACGGGCTGCGTATCGACGGGGCCGGCTTCGTGCACGCCTTCAAACTGGTCGCGACGCGGATCGCCGACTGGCCGGGTGTTCCCTTCGGCATCGTCACGTCCCGGCCGGAACATCGCGCGCTGCTCACCGAACGCTCGATAGGCCAGGCGGCGGCGATCCACCCCGACGCCGACACCGCGATGCGTGTGCTGGACCGCCCCGCGCGGCGGCGTGCCGAACAGGAGCTGCCCCGCTCGGACGGCGCGGCGGCACAGGCACGCGGATTCGTCCGGACGATCCTGCGGGACTGGAACCTGCCGGACTCGGTGCCCGACGCGGAACTGGTCGCTTCCGAACTGGTCGAGAACACGCTGCGGCACACCGGTTCACGCCCGCGGGTGCGGCTCGAACTGCGCGGGCGCCGATGCGCCGTCGCGGTCGCCGACGACGAACCCGGCCAGGCCGTGCTCCGGGAACGGCTGGGAGCGCTCGAACCGGGACTGGGCCTGCGGATGGTCGCGGGGGTCGCGAAACGCTGGGGGAGCAGCAGATCCTGGACGGGCGGCAAGGTCGTGTGGGCGATCCTCCCCGCGCGGGGCGGGAACGATACCGGCGGTCGCCGCTGGGGGCGGCCGTTCGAGTGACGGGACTCGGCTGGAGGTGTTGCCCGGCCGTGACTCGCGTTGCGCTCGGTCGAAGTCGAACGGGTGGTCGTGGGGCAGCCGGGGCGCGAGGGGTGCGTGCGCAAGGAGAGTGCGTCGCGCCGCTCGGGTGCCCCAGCCGCGTGGAGTACAAGATGGACACTGCTCTGTGGACGGTGGACTGCCCCGGAACGGTCCCCGCGCGTCACCGGACGACGACGGAAGGTGATCCCCGCCCACTGTCCCCATAGGACCGTTTGGGGCTCCTGTGACGTCAGAGGCGTTCCTGGAGCGCGTCCGCGGCGGCGAGCAGATCGGCCGCCCAGCGGGCGCCGGGCTTCCGGCCGATGCGTTCGATCGGGCCCGACACCGAGACCGCGGCGATGACCGTGCCCGAGGAGTCCCGGACCGGCGCCGAGACGCTCGCCACACCGGGCTCGCGTTCGGCGACACTCTGCGCCCAGCCCCGGCGGCGCACCTCGAGCAGCGTGCGCTCGCCGTACACCGCCTCCGACAGGATCGTCCGCTGCGTGTGCGGATCCGACCACGCGGCAAGGACCTTCGCGCCCGAGCCCGCCGTCATCGGCAGCCGGGAACCGATCGGGACCGTGTCCCGCAGCCCGCTCGGCGGCTCGGCCGTCGAGACGCACACGCGCTGGACGCCGTCGCGCCGGTACAGCTGCACGCTTTCCCCGGTGATGTCGCGCAGTTTCGGCAGCACCACACCGGCCGCGTCGAGCAGCGGATCGGTGGAGCCGCCGGCGAGTTCGGCGAGCGCGGTGCCCGGCCGCCACCGCCCGTCCGGCCCCCGGCGCAGCAGGCGATGCACCTCGAGGCCGACCGCGAGCCGGTGCGCGGTGGCACGGGGCAGTCCCGTCCGCGAACACAGTTCGGCCAGGCCACAGGGATCCTCGGCCACGGCCTGCAGCACGGCCACAGCTTTGTCCAGTACTCCGATACCGCTATGCTGTCCCACGACTCGATACTATCTTCCCGCACTTTGGGAAGTCCAGAATCTGGGAAAACCGAACTCGTGCTGCGCCCGCCCGCGGCTTCGCACCGCCCGCGCCCGTTGCCCGAGTTCCGCGTTCGCGACATTCCCGTGGAAGGAGCCGGAGATGACCAGCCCGACCGGTAAGGCCCGCACACTGGCGGAAAAGGTGTGGGAGAGCCACCTCGTGCGCCGAGGTGAAGGCGCCGAACCGGATCTGCTCTACATCGACCTCCACCTGCTGCACGAAGTGACCAGCCCGCAGGCGTTCGACGGACTCCGGCTGGCCGGGCGGAAACTGCGCCGCCCCGACCTGACGATCGCGACCGAGGACCACAACGTCCCGACCGTGGACATCGAGCTGCCCATCGCCGATCCGGTCTCGCGCACCCAGGTCGACACCCTTCGCCGCAACTGCAAGGAGTTCGGTGTCCGGCTGCACCCCATGGGCGACGCCGAGCAGGGCATCGTGCACGTCATCGGCCCGCAGCTCGGGCTCACCCAGCCCGGGATGACCGTGGTGTGCGGCGACAGTCACACCTCCACGCACGGCGCGTTCGGCGCGATGGCCTTCGGTATCGGCACTTCCGAGGTCGAGCACGTGATGGCGACGCAGACGCTGCCGCTGCGTCCATTCAAGACGATGGCGATCACGGTCGACGGCGAACTGCGGCCCGGCGTCACGGCGAAGGACATCATCCTCGCGGTGATCGCCAAGATCGGCACCGGCGGCGGGCAGGGCTACGTCCTGGAGTACCGCGGCAAGGCCATCGAGGCGTTGTCGATGGAGGCGCGGATGACCATCTGCAACATGTCCATCGAGGCGGGCGCGCGTGCCGGACTGATCGCTCCGGATGAGACCACGTTCGCGTACCTGAAGGATCGTCCGCACGCGCCGAAGGGCGCCGACTGGGACGCCGCGGTCGCGAACTGGCGCGAGCTGCGCACCGACGACGGCGCCGAGTTCGACGCCGAGGTGCGGCTCGACGCGAGCGAGCTGACGCCGTTCGTCACGTGGGGAACCAACCCCGGACAGGGTCTCCCGCTGGGCGCCGAGGTGCCCGACCCGGAGCGGATCGGCGACGAGAACGAGCGCATCGCCGCAGAGAAGGCGCTGTCCTATATGGACCTGAAGCCGGGCACGCCGCTGCGGGAGATCGCGGTGGACACCGTCTTCCTCGGCTCGTGCACCAACGGCCGGATCGAGGACCTGCGGGCCGCCGCGGAGGTCCTGCGGGGCCGCAAGGTGGCCGATTCGGTGCGGATGCTCGTGGTGCCGGGGTCGATGCGAGTGCGCAAGGCCGCCGAAGCCGAAGGCCTGGACGAGATCTTCACCGCCGCCGGCGCGGAATGGCGCCAGGCGGGCTGTTCGATGTGCCTCGGCATGAACCCGGACCAGCTCGCGCCGGGCGAGCGCAGCGCGTCGACCTCCAACCGCAACTTCGAGGGCAGGCAGGGCAAGGGCGGCCGGACGCACCTGGTGTCGCCGCTCGTGGCGGCCGCGACCGCCGTGCGGGGCACGTTGTCGTCCCCGGAAGACCTGCTCGCCACCGCCGGCCGCTGAGTCCGCACCGAGACCCGAAGGAGACATCGATGGAACCGTTCACCCAGCACACCGGGGTCGGCGTGCCGCTGCGCAGGTCCAACGTGGACACTGACCAGATCATCCCGGCGGTGTACCTGAAGCGCGTCAGCCGGACCGGCTTCGAGGACGGGCTGTTCGCCGCCTGGCGCTCGGACGAGCAGTTCATCCTCAACCAGGAGCCCTTCAAACAGGGCAGTGTTCTGGTGGCCGGGCCGGACTTCGGCACCGGCTCCTCCCGCGAGCACGCCGTGTGGGCCTTGATGGACTACGGCTTCCGGGTGGTCGTCTCCGCCCGCTTCGCCGACATCTTCCGCGGCAACTCGGGCAAGCAGGGCCTGGTGGCCGCGCAGTGCGCGCAGTCGGACGTCGAGCTGCTGTGGAAGCTGCTGGAGAACGAACCGGGCACGGAGGTCACGGTCGACCTCGAGACCAAGACCGTGCGGGCGAAGGACTTCGTCGCGCCCTTCCAGATCGACGACTACACCCGCTGGCGGTTGCTCGAGGGGCTCGATGACATCGCTCTCACCCTCCGACACGCTGACGAGATCGACAAGTTCGAGGCCGATCGGCCTTCCTGGAAGCCGGTGACCACCCCGAGCGCCGCCTCCTAGCCCGGCTCCAGGGTGCGGATTCCCTTGCTGAGCAGGGAATTCGTGCCCCGGAGCCGGGGCGGGAGAACACCTCGAAACCACGCCAGACGGCGGCCGCGCAGGCCCGGAAGAGGCCCCGAGGGGGTCCCTCAAGAGGCGGAACCACGTCCGATACAAGGAAAATTTCCGCGTGCCGTTTGGAATTTGTGCTGCATTAGTAATACCGTGTGCGCAAGTCGGCCGACGTGGCCGTGGACGAAGTAGTTCTTCTTGGAGGACTGGAATGGCCAACAAGGCCCAGCTGATCGAGGCGCTGTCGGAGCGCCTGGGCGACAAGAAGGTCGCATCGGAGGCCGTCGACGGCCTCGTCGACATCATCATCCGGACGGTCAACAAGGGCGAGAAGGTGAACATCACCGGCTTCGGTGTGTTCGAGAAGCGCGCCCGTGCCGCCCGCACCGCGCGCAACCCGCGCACCGGTGAGACCGTGCGCGTCAAGAAGACCAACGTGCCCGCCTTCCGTGCCGGCACGACCTTCAAGGACGTCATCAGTGGCGCCAAGAAGCTGGCGAAGGCCACCCCGGTGAAGCGCGCTTCCGCGAGCACCGCACGGGCGACCACCAGCACCCGCGCCACCACGACGCGCACCGCCGCGTCGCGCACGGCCGCCACCCGGCCGACCTCGACCCGCAGCACCACCACGCGGGCGAAGGCCGCCACCACCAAGGCCGCTGCCGCCAAGGCGGCGCCGAAGACGGCGGCCAAGGCCACCACGCGGGCGAAGGCGACCGCCACCAAGGCGGCGCCGAAGACCGCCGCGAAGGCGACCACGACGCGGGCGAAGGCCGCCGCGAAGCCGGCCGCCAAGGCCGCGCCGAAGGCGTCCGCCGCGAAGAAGACCGCTGCGAAGGCTCCGGCCAAGCGCACCTCGGCGGCCAAGAAGAAGTAGCCACCGCGCGACTTCTCGGCAGGGCCCCACGCGATCCGCGTGGGGCCCTGCCGCACGTTCGGGGCCGGGTGCCCTTGGCATTTCCGCGAATGCGCTTGAGCACCCGTCCGAGTGATGCGACGCTGCCAGCCAGGCAGGCGCGGCGATCGCGGTGCCGCAGGCGAAGGGCGACCACCATCGATATCCGGCTCCTCGGTCCGTTTCAGACGCTGGTGGACGGTTCGCCGGTCGTCGTCACCAGTTCCCGCCAGCGTGCGCTGCTGGCCACGCTCGCGCTCAGCGCGGGACGGCTCGTGTCCATCGAGACGCTCGCCCGCGGGGTGTGGGGAGAGGCACCGCCCGAACGGATCCGGGGCAGCCTCCAAACGTACGTCATGCGGCTGAGGCGGCTGTACGGCGAGGAAACCGTAGCCACCGAACCGGACGGCTACCGCCTGGTCATCGAGCCGGAGCACGTCGACGCGCTGCGATTTCTCGAGCTGGTCGACGTCGCGATGGAAACCGCCGAACCGGATAGCCGTCGCGTGATCCTCACCGCCGCACTCGCATTGTGGCGCGGCGCGCCACTCGAAGGCGCGGGCTCCCCGGCATTGGCGGCGGAATGGGCGCCGTTGTTGACCGAACGCTATTTGTTCGCGGTCGAGCAGCGTATCGATCTCGACTCGGGGCTGGTTCCCGACGCGCGGCTCGTCGCCGAGCTGACCGAACTGGTGGCTCAGCATCCGCTTCGGGAATCGTTGTGGGAGCGGCTGGTCCGGGTGCTCGCGCGGTCGGGGCGGCGGGCCGAGGCGCTCGCCCGCTACGCCGGGCTGCGGGAACTGCTGGCCGAGGAACTCGGCGTCGAGCCGGGGGAGGAGCTGCGGCGGCTGCACGCCGAGGTGCTCGCGGCGGACGAGGCCTCCTTGCCGGGTAACGAATCCGGCAGGCCCCGGCACGGGGGTGTGCCCCGCCAGCTCCCGTTCGACGTCGCCAGCTTCACCGGCCGCGACGCCGAACTCGCCGTGCTGGACGGCTTCCTCGGCGCGGCGTCCGGGGAGAGCTGCATCGTGGTCATCGAGGGCACCGCCGGGGTCGGCAAGACTTCGCTCGCGGTGCACTGGTCGCATCGCGTCGCCGACCGGTTCCCCGGCGGCCAGCTGTTCCTCGACCTGCGCGGACATTCCGCCGAGACGCCCGTCACGCTCCAGGCGGCGCTCGCCGGGTTCCTGCGCGCGGTGGGCGTTTCGCCGGAGTCCCTACCCTCCACAGTGGAGGAACGATCGGCCCTGCTGCGCAGCAGGCTGGCGGGGAGCCGTACCCTGCTGCTGCTCGACAACGCGCGGGACGCCGAGCAGGTCCGGCCGCTGCTGCCGGGGCCGGGCAACCTGGTCGTGGTGACCAGCCGGAACCAGTTGCGGGGACTGGTCGCCCGCGAGGGCGCGCGGCGGATCGTCTTGGGCTCCTTCGATCATCGGGACACCGTGGCGTTGCTGGCTAGCAGCGTCGGGCGGGCGCGGCTGGATGCCGAACCCGACGCCGTCGCCGAACTCGCCGAACTGTGCGGCGGGCTCCCGCTCGCGCTGGCGCTGGCCGGCGAACGCGCGTCCCGGTTCTCCGGGGTGTCGCTGGCGGGGATCGTCGACGAGTTGCGGGATCAGCGTCTGCGGCTGGACGCGCTGCGCGACCCTCGGGACGCCGGGACCGATCTGCGTGCCGCGTTCTCCTGGTCGTACAAGGCGTTGCGCCCGGCGGCCGCGCGGCTGTTCCGGCTGCTGGGCCTGCATCCCGGGGTCACCGTCAGCCTGCACTCGGCGGCCGCGCTCGCCGGCACCGGGCTGTCCGAGACCCGCGCGCTGATCGATCAGCTCGCCGCGGCGCATCTGCTCAACCAGCCGCAGATCGACCGCTATCAGTTCCACGATCTGCTCCGGGTGTACGCGGCCGAACTCGTCGAAGCCGAAACCCCCGAAGCGGAGCGGGTCTCCGCGTTGCGGCGGCTGGCCGACTGGTATCTCGCGACGGTCGCCGAGGCGAACGAACTCGTGCGTCCCGATCTGCTCACCGAGGACATCGAGCTGGAACCCGTCGGCGGCGAGGGCGTCGGCTTCGTCGACCACGAGGACACGATCGCCTGGTACACCGCGGAACGACCGGCGCTCGTCGCGCTGGTCGACGTCGCCGCCCGGCACGGCTGGGCGGCCCGCGCCTGGAAACTCGCCTGGCTGCTGCGGGGATTCTTCGCCGAACGGCACGACCGCGAGGAGTGGATCGCCACCGGGCAGACCTCGGTCGCCGCCGCGCGGGCCGCGAAAGACCGCCTGGGACTGCAGTACGCGGCCAACAATCTCGGGTCGGCCTATCTCCGTGTGCTGCAGGCCGACAAGGCGCTGGAGGCGCTCGAGGAGGGCAAGAAGGCGTCGGAGGAAACGGGCGGGAGCGCGCTGACCGTCGCGATCCTGTCCAATCTCTCGGGCGCCTACTTCATCCGCTCCGAATTCGCCGACGCCGAGCAGTACGCGCTCGAAGCGGTCCGGCTCGCCCGCGAACGCGGCCAGCGCACTTTCGTCTCACACGCGCTGCTCAATGTCAGCGCGGCCCGGATCGGCCTCGGCGACTTCGACAACGCGGCCGAAGCGGCGATGGCGGCGTTCGACGCCTTCACCGAGCTGAGCGATCGGTACCACGCCGCGCTGTCGCTGGGAAACGCGGCCGAGGCGCTGGAAGGCGCGGGCCGTCGTGCCGAGGCCGAACAACACGGCCTGCGGGCACTCGCCGAACTGCGGGATCTCAACGCCGACTACGGCACGATCGACGTCCTGATCACCCTCGGCAGGCTCCGGCGCGGCACCGGACGGGACCGTGAGGCCGGACTTCATTGGGCCGAGGCGTTGGCTGTCTGCCAACGCCTCGGCGATACCCCGGCCCGGGGCCACCGAACCGGTGTCGTATAAACAAA
Source organism: Amycolatopsis sp. NPDC059027 (assembly GCF_042739735.1). Lineage (NCBI taxonomy): Bacteria > Bacillati > Actinomycetota > Actinomycetes > Pseudonocardiales > Pseudonocardiaceae > Amycolatopsis > Amycolatopsis sp. NPDC059027. The sequence goes on from NZ_JBHYIK010000018.1 coordinate 132,793, forward strand.
ACCCACCCCACCAAACAAAAAACCAACACGGAATGCCACATATAGAGTAAAAAAAT
>NZ_JBHYIK010000019.1:0-7483 GCF_042739735.1 Amycolatopsis sp. NPDC059027
ACCGCCCGGACTCTCTCGCGGGGGGGGTCGCAGTAACACCCCACATAAACCACAGACTAATTCTTCTGTCTCCCACCCCCCCCACCATTGCGCTACAGCCCGAAGGCTAGGAGGACGTTGCCGCCGGTGCCGGGGTATTGGGGCGAGTAGCCGGACTGGACGTACACCATTCCGTGGGACACGACGGCGCCGCCGCCGGTGCCCGAGATCGAGCTTCCATGGCCGACGAGACCGTTGACGCCGGTGAAGTCCCGAATCGTGTCGTAGCTCCACAGCACCTTGCCGTCGGCGGAGGAGTACGCGCGCAGCTTGCCGTCGTTGCTGCCTTCGTAGACGACGCCGGGGCTGCTGGTCACCGCCGGGCCATGGGCCAGTGAACAGCTCTTCGGATGGTGCGCGGCTCCGCCGGTGGTGCAGCCGTCGGCGGGGTTGGGGGTCTTCCACAGCACCTTGCCGGTGGCCGGGTCGACCGCGAACAGCGTGCCGGGGTTGGCGAAGTATGTTGCGATGTAAAGTTTTTCGCCGTCGAAGCTCGATCCCCACTGGATGCCGGAGATCCCGCCGCTGGGCAGGGGCACGCCGAGCTGGCGGCGCCAGACGACTTCGCCGGTGCGTGCGTCGAACACGTGGTACACGCCGACTTTCTGGCCGACGCCGACAAGTGTGCGCCCGCCCGCGCGGAAGATGTTCGGCGTGGCGCCGATGTCGTAGTCGAGTGCCGAGCCGTCCTTCAGGCCGGGGCAGTAGCCCTCGGGGTCCGGATCGTTGCACGCCGTGCGCCAGGTGTCGGCCTTCGTCACCTGGTTCTTCCACCGCACCGCGCCGGACCGGGCGTCGAGGGCGAGCAGGGTGTCGAAGTCACCGCCGTGCCCGGTGTAGTTCTGACCGGTGCCGACGTAGAGCGTGCCGCTGGCCGGGTCGATGACCGGCGAACTCCACACCCCGGCGCCGGACGGCTCGAACTTCGCGGCGCCGCTCGGCCAGGTCCCGTTCTGTTTCGGCTCGGGGACGGTGTAGTAACGCCAGGCCAGCTCACCGGTGTCGGCGTCGAGCGAGTCGAGATGCCCGCGGAAGGTGCAGCACGGATAGTCCCTCGGCAGAGTGTTCTCGCCACTCGACACGCCGACGTAGACGCGGCCGTCCGAGACGATCGGCGAACTCGTGACCATCGCGGCGACGTGCGCGTCGAGCCGCTTCGCCCAGCGCAGGGTTCCGGTGTGCTGGTCCAGCGCGTAGAAGTACCCGCGCAGGTCGCCGAAGTAGACCTTTCCGCCGGACACCGCCGGTCCATCCCAGGTCACCGCGTTGGTGGCCGCCGGGTCGACGGTCTTCAGGTCGAAGGCCCATTTCTCGGCGCCGGTACGGGCGTCGCGGGCGTAGAACTTGCCGTCGGGGCCGCCGAAGTAGATCGTGTCGCCGACGACCGCGGGCTCACTGCGCGTCGGCAGGCCGGGCGACGGCGGATAGGCGAACGCCCACTTGAGTTTCAGATTGCCGACGGTCCGTGGGGTGATGGCCCGTTCGGCACGGTTGTGCCGTGTTCCGCGCGGATCCTTCTGCCAGGTGGACCAGTCGCCGGAGCGGCCAGCTGTCGCGGTTTCCGGGTCCGCGAGGGCCACTCCGCTCCCGAGACTGGTGAACAGGACGACAGCGGCGGCCGCGGCGAGCGGGACGCGTTTTCGGGCACGGGTAAAGGAGAACAAGACAAGCCCCCGAGGTTGCTGGACGATTCCAGGTCGTCCCCAACCTGCCAGGTGGCGGGAACCGCGTCGATCGGTTTACGGGTGGATCCGGGGTCAGCCGATAGGTGGATGCGCGCGGCCGGTCAGCTGTGGGCGCCGAGGTAGGCGGGATCGGGCGCGGGCAGCGGTTTGTCCGGCTGCCCGGCGAGCAACTGGTTCATCGCGTGGAAGTACGGCGGCGCCGCGACCGTGCCGCCGAAAGCGCCGGCGCCGCAGTCGCCGAGATGGACCGGATTGCCGGGGCAGATCTCCTGGGGACGCGAACCGTCGGCGAAGACCATGGACGACACCGCGTAGTTGTTCACCCCGCCGACGAACGCGACCGATTCGCTCTGCTCGGTGGTCCCGGTCTTGCCGATGTCGGGCCGGGTCCAGCCCGCCTCGTGGGCGGCGAGCGCCGAGGTGCCGTGCTTGGTGTCCTGGCTCAGGCCCGCCATGAGCGTGTGCGCGACGCCGCTGGGGATGACCTGCTCGCACGGTTGGCCCTTGATCGGCACGGGCTTGCCCGCCCGATCGGTCACCGAAAGGATCGGGTCCGGCGGGCACCACACACCGTCGCTCATGATCGTCGCGGAGACGTTGGCCATCTCCAGCGGGCTCACCGGGCTGTTGCCGAGGGTGAACGAGAGCAGGTTCCGGAAGTACCGCGACTGCGGCTGGTTGTACTGCGGGTTCTTCGACAACGGGTTCGCCGGGTCGGTGACCGGCGGGTTCCCGGCGTCGTTGGTGGTCAACGTGGTCCGCAGCCCGAGCTTGCGGGCCATGTCGAGCACCGCGGGCATGCCGACCTGGGACTCCAGGCCCACGAACGCGACGTTCGGAGATGTCGCGAGCCCGTCGGCCAGGGAGATCGGGTTGGGGTAGTTCGTGCCGTCGTTGCCCACCGGGTAGCACGCGGTGTACTGGTTGGCGTTCGGCGGAGTGAAGCAGCCGTTGGCCGGGTTCGGCAGCGGCGTGTTCAGCCCGGCCTTGCCCGCGACCAGCGCCGCGGCCGCGGTGAAGATCTTGAACGACGAGCCCGCGCCGAACTTGTTGGCGGCGTCGGCCACGATGTTCGTCGAGCGCTGGCCCCTGCCAGGATCGTTGCCGTAGTCCCGGTTCGCGACCATCGCGAGCACCTGGTGCCCGTTCTGTCCCGGTTGGACGACGGCGAAGGTGTTGGCGACACCGTCCTGGGTGGTCGGCACGTTCGCGTCGACCGCGTCCTTGGTCACCTGGCTGACCTTCGGGTCCATCGTGGTCTTGATGACATAGCCGCCGGTGGCCAGCTGATCCGCGGTGAACCCGGCCTGCTCCAGATAGCTTTCGGCGTAGGCGCAGAAGAACCCGGCGTCCGGCGCGGCGCCCATGCAGCTTCCGGATGGGGTCACCGGTCCGTCCGGCAGCACCCCGAGCGGCTCGTTCTTCGCCGAGGCGCCGTAGTTCGCGGGCAGCAGGCCGCCGGACACCATGTCGTCGATGACCAGGTTACGGCGCTGGGTCGCCTCCGCGGGATGGGTGTAAGGGTTGAACATGCCGGGGTTGTTCACCATCCCGGCCAGCAAGGCGGCCTGGGAAACGGTCAGTTTGTCCGGAGTGGTCCCGAAATACGCTTTCGCGGCGGCGCCGACGCCGTAAACGGTTCCGCTGAATTCGACGACGTTGAGGTAGCCCGCGAGAATGTCGTCCTTCGACATCTTCTGGCTCAGCTCGACCGCGATTTTCGCCTCGCGCAGTTTGCGGGCGATCGAATCCTCCTGATCGGCGAGCTGTGCCGCCTTGTCGTTCCGGTCGACGACGTTGATCAGGTAGTTCTTGACGTACTGCTGGGTGATCGTCGACGCGCCCTGGAGGTTCCCGCCCGCGCTGTCGTGCAGGGCCGCCCGCAGCATGCCCTGCGGATCGACGCCGCCCTCGGTGTAGAACCGGCGATCCTCCACGGACACGATCGCGGCCTTCATGGTGTCCGCGATCCCGGCCGCGGTCACCGGGAGCCGGTACTGGTCGTAGAGCGTGGCGATCGGATTGCCGTCCCGATCGGTCACCGTGGTCGTCAGCGGCGGGCTGCCGGTGGCGAGATCCGCGGAGATCGCGCCGACCGAGTCACTGACCTGATTGGACAGCAGCCCCGCGCCGAGCGCGACAGGCGCCAGCAGACCGGCGACGAGCACTCCGGCCAAAGCGCACAAACCGGCCAAAGTCACGGTACCCCGGCGACGCATCACGGAATCCACGATAAATACGGAGAGGTAAGAGCGCTGTTGCCTGTGAGGAATACAGCACCGAGGCAACGGGCGGCCGAAATGGACAAAGGGGCGGACGACGTCGTTTCACGAAATTCGTGGCGTACGGGGCGCCGCCTTTCCGTGCGTTTTTCCGGTGCTCGCGGCGGCGTGGCAGGCGCCAAGTCCCTCGGCCCTCGTGACGATCCTGCCCGCCTCGACGCGGACGGCGACCTCGGTCGCGTCGCTGACCGCGGGTACTCCGGCGGCCGCGGCGACGGCGCCGGTGGGGTCGTACACGACGCGCAACCGCGGCCGGTGTTCGGGCCGGAAGGCCTGGTGCAGGCAGCCGACCAGCTCGGCGAGGACGAGCCGGGCCAGCGGCATCAGTTCGGCGGGCTCGCCGGAGACCAGGACGGCGGTGACGTCCGCCCCCGGCGGCGCGGCGCGCACGGCCGCTTCGACGGCGGAAAGCCGATGCAGCCCGAGAATCGCCACCACGCCGTCGTCGGCGAGTGAAACAGCCTCGCCGCGTACCGCGTCCACAGTGGACGGCGGGGTCCACGGTTCGCTCGCGGGCTGCGCCGGGGGGACGACGGGCGGGGGAGCCCACCAGTCGCTCAGTTCGAGGTTCGCCAGCTGCTCGCAGGCGCTGACCACGTCGAACGGTTCGAGGAACCCGGGCGCGGCGGCGGACAGCTGACTCGCGCCCTGCAACGTCGTCAGCACCATCTCGGCGACACGCACCAGGCGGGCGGGTGGGGCGCCGGGCGGCACCTCCGGCGGGCGGACGCGTTCGAGCGCGAGGCTGAGCAGCAGCGCGTCGAGCTTCATCAGCTGCGTGAACGGCCGGCGGGTCTGCTCGTCGGCGAGCACCTCAGGGAGCACGTCGACATCGAGCCGGGCCGACGGGGCCTCGGCCAGCGGCAGCCGGGCGACCCAGGCACGTGCGAACGCGCCGAGTGCGTCGTGGGCGGTCAGGCCGCGTTCGGCGTGCGGTTGTTCCGGCGACCGCTCGGCGTCCTCGGCCAGGACGGCGAAGTACAGCGCGCGTTTGCCGGGGAAGTTGGAGTAGACGACGCCGCGGGTGAACCCGGCCCGTTCGGCGATGCGGTCGACCTTGGCCTCGCGGAAGCCGCGTTCGGCGAACTCGTCGCGCGCCGCGGCGAGCACCTTCGCGCGGTTGCGCTCCTGTAGCTCCGCCCTGCTGAGCCGGTTCATCGTCCTCCTCGATCGGGGCTGTTTGCCGTCCGTCCCGAAGCAAGATACCTTGACCATCGAGATGACAAGAACATCTGTTAACAACATCCGAACTGGAGGAGTCATGATCGGCGCCGAGCTGCCCGAGATCGACGTGTCCGGCGCGCAAGTGCTGCTCGACCCGTTCGCCGCGTACCGGGAGGCCAGGGCGATGCTTGGCGACGCGCGCTTCGAGCTGAACTCCGGGAGCTACCTGACCCCGCCCGGCATCCCGGAGGACTGCACGGCCTACCTGCGGACGATGCAGGAGAAGGACGGCCCGGAGCACACCCGGCTGCGCGGGCTGGTGGCGCCCGCGTTCACGGCACGCCGGGCCCTCGCCTTCCGGCCGAAGATGGAGCGGATCGTCGAAGCCCTGCTCGACACGCTGCCGGCGAGCGGGCCGGTGGATCTGCTGCGGGACTTCGCGAAGCCGTTGCCGATGGACGTGATCTGCGAGCTGGTCGGCGTCCCGGCTGCCGACCGTCCACAGTGGAGAGAATACGGCTCGATGGTCGCTTCGGGCTTCGGGAAGGGGTTCGTCGAGGCGATTCCCGCGATCATCGCGGATGCCAAGGCGATCGTGGCGCGGCGGCGGGTGGAACCGGCCGACGACCTGGTGTCGGAGCTGATCGGCGTCCAGGCCGAGGACGGCGATCGGCTGAGCGACGTCGAACTGGTCACCCTGGTCTGGCATCTGGTCCTCGCGGGCCAGACCCCGGCGAACCTCATCGCCAACGGTGTCGCGGCGCTCTTCGACCACCCGGAGCAGCTCGCCGCGCTGCGGGCGGACGACGGGCTCGCGGCGGGCGCGGTCGACGAGCTGATGCGCTGGTGCGGCCCGCAACTGCTGACCACGCCGCGGTTCCCGGCCGAAGACGTCGAGTTCGGCGGGACGGTGATTCCGGCAGGCACGGCGGTTACCGCGGCGATCGTGTCCGCGAACCGGGATCCGCGGGTGTTCGCCGATCCCGACCGGCTGGAGATCACCAGGGCGGGCGCGGCGGCGCACCTCGGCTTCGCGTACGGGCCGCATTTCTGCCTCGCCGCGGCGCTGGCCAGGGTGCAGGCCGAGGTGGCGCTCACCGGGCTGTTCCGGCGCTTCCCGAAGCTGGCGCCGGCAGCCGAGCCAAGCCGCACGCCGGACCCGGGGACCTGGCGGCTGGGAGCGCTGCCGGTGACGTTGTGAGGAGGGTCGGCTCCTCCCGTCGTTCGTAGGTTCCGAGGGGTGGCGGGGAAGTCGTAGGGTGCGCACCGCGGCGATCTTGTCTGGAGGTGGTGTGACGGGCGTTTCCCAGCGGGGGCTCCTCGACGACACCTCGCCGCCGAACTGCTTTTCGACCGGGCGCCACGGAAAGGCGATTCGGGCGGATTTAGGGCTCGGCGAGTCCGAAATCCGCCTGGCGGCAGGGTAATTCATGAATCGTTTCCCTGGCGGCGTCGAAGATGTCAAACAATGCTGGACGGAAACGGGGTCACCGCCGAAAAGTGCGTGCTAGCGTTCGCGAGGACCGATTATCCGATGGTGCCGCGGATTCGCCGCCGGTGCTCGTGAAGGGTGTGGAAATGAATTCCCAGAGGGTCGTGTTCGGGGTCGTGGGTGCGGGAATGGCGTTGTGCGGGGTGCTGGCCGCGGCACCGGTGGCCGTGGCGGGCGAGCACGAGGTGACGGCGGCGAGGGACAGCGGGCTGCCGAGCTACGAGCAGTGGCAGGCGGACGTCCGGAAGGTGATGGACCCGGCGATCCCGTACCTGAACGACCGCGTCGCCCAGGGTGGGAAGAAGCTCGCCATCGTGCTCGACATCGACAACACGTCGCTGGAGACCGAATACCACCGCGGCGCGCCGAACAAGCCGGTGCTCGCCTTCGCCAAGGCCGCCGCGGACAAGGGCGTGTCGGTGCTGGTCGCCACCGCCCGCAAGGAAAGCGGCAGGTCGGGCGCGCTCGCGGAGCTGAAGAAGGCCGGGTACCCGGCGATCACCGAGATCTGCCTGAAGAAGGACGAAAGCCACGCGGTGGACGTGAAGATCCGGTGCCGCAAGGAGTTCGTCTCCGAGGGATACACGCTGATCGCGAACGTCGGCAACCGGCCGGGCGACCTGGAGTACAAGAACTACGAGCGCGGGTTCAAGCTGCCCGACTACGACGGCCAGCTGTCCTGAACGTCGCTGACTTCGGCGCCGCGAGGGGGCGCCACGTCCCTTTGCCGCGAACGCTCCGTTGGGGACGGGTTTGGGGGCGCAACGCGCGGGGGCGGCCCGCCAGGCCCCCCCGGCGGGGCGGGGGGGGGCCCCGGGCGG
>NZ_JBHYIK010000019.1:7493-32357 GCF_042739735.1 Amycolatopsis sp. NPDC059027
CGCGCGTGACACAACAAGCACCACCCCAAACATTATAGATCTATTTATTACTTGAACTCTCCCCAGACCCCGCGACAGGCAAGGCCGCCGCGGCGGTCAGGGTGCTCCGTCGCCCGCCAGCTCGCGCAGCACCTCGACCAGCGAGGCCACCGTGGGACGGCTTTGCGCGGACGCCCGCACGATCACCACGATGTGCCGCTCGAACGTCTCGGCCAGCGGCACGACGTCGACCCGCGACGGCCTGAGCCGCAGCATCAGCTCGGTCACCGGGCACACCCCCACCCCGGCCTCGACCAGCGCGAGGGAGGCGGCGGTGTCGGTGACTTCGTGGTGCACCACGGGTTCCACCCCGGCGCGGCGGCAGACCGTGCGGATCGCCCGGCCGTAGTGGCTGTGCGCGCCGGGCAGGATCCAGTTCAGCGATCCCGTGTCGGCGAGGCCGATCCGCTCCCGCCCGGCGAGTGTGCCCTCCGGGACCGCGAGGGAAAACCGTTCGCGGTAGAGGCGATCCAGGCGCAGCACCGGATCACGCGGGATCGGCGTGTCCGGGTAGTCGAGCCCGAGCGCGAGATCGACTCCGCCGGAGGCGACCGCGTCGTAGACCTCGTCCACGTCCATGTCCCGGCTGCGCACCGCCAGCGCGGGATGGCGGCGGGCGACCCCGGCCAGCGCGACCGGCAGGATCTCCGCGGCCGCCGTGGCGAACAGGCCGATCTCCAGTTCCCCGGCGATCACGCCCCTGGTCCGTTCGAGCGCCGCGACGGCCTCCGCCTCGACCGCGAGCATGCGTTCGGCGTGCCCGGCGAACGCGATCCCCGCGTCGGTCAGTTCGACCCGGCGGCCGACCCGGCGCAGCAACGGCACGCCCGCCGCCCGCTCCAACGCGCTGAGCTGCTGGGACACGCCGCCGGGCGTGTAGCCGAGCGCCTGGGCGACGGCGGTGACGGTGCCCCGGCGAGCCAGCTCCACCAGTGAGCGCACCTGCACACTCGTCCACTCCATCAAGGAAATCTAATAGATCGAGCGCAGAAACTGTGAGTGGACGTCAACGGTCGGTGACGGGCACCATCGGCCGGAGCGCGATCGGAAGGGGGGACCCGCCGTTGCCGGTTTCAGCCGTCCCGCCGAGCGCCACCGTCGTGATCATCGGCGGTGGTGTGATCGGCACCAGCATCGCCTTCCACCTCGCCGAAGCCGGGGTCCGCGACGTCGTCCTCGTCGAACGCGCCGAGCTGGGCTCGGGCTCGACGTGCAAGGCCGCGGGCGGGGTGCGCGCGCAGTTCTCCGACGAACTCAACATCCAGCTCGGCGCCCGCAGCCTGGAGGCCTTCACCCGGTTCGGGCGGCGGCCGGGTCAGGAGATCGACCTGCACCGCGTCGGCTACCTGTTCCTTCTGTCCACATCGGACGATGTCGCGGCCTTCGAACGGGATGTCGCGCTGCAGAACGAACTCGGCGTCACCAGCCGGATGATCGACGTCGAACAGGCGCGGCGGCTCTCGCCGCTGATCGACACGGGCGGCCTGCTCGGCGCCGCGTTCTCCCCGGACGACGGGCACTGCACGCCGGAGTCGGTGGTACTCGGGTACGCGACGGCAGCGCGGCGCCTCGGCGCGACACTGCTGACCGGGACGTCGGTGGTCGGCATCGAAACCGAGGGCGACGAGGCGAGGACCGTCGTCACCGACCACGGACGTATCCGGACGGGCACCGTGATCTGCGCGGCGGGCGCGTGGTCGGCCGCGGTCGGCGAGCTGGCGGACGTCGAGCTGCCGGTGACACCGGTGCGGCGGCAGGTGATGTTCACCGAACCACTGCCGGAACTGCCCGGAGCGGTCCCCTTCACCATCGACTTCGCGTCCTCGTTCTACTTCCACCGCGAGGGGCGCGGGCTGCTGCTCGGGATGTCCGATCCGAAGGAGGAGCCCGGGTTCCGGCTCGACTACTCCGACGACTGGCTGCCGCGGTTCGGCGCGGCCATGGCGCGCCGCGCGCCGGCGCTGGCCGACGTCGGGCTGCGGCCGGGCTGGGCGGGGTTGTACGAGGTCACGCCCGATCACAACGCGCTCATCGGCCGGGCCGCGAGCCCGTCGAACTTCCTTTACGCCACCGGGTTTTCCGGGCACGGCTTCCTGCAGGCACCCGCTGTCGGCGAGGTGCTGCGCGACCTGTGTCTCGGCAGGGAGCCGTTCCTGGACGTCGGCCCGCTGAGCGCGTCGCGCTTCGCCGGGGGCACGCTGACCCGGCCCGAAGCCCATATCGTCTGAACCAGGAGCGCCGCTCCGGAAAGGATTCCCATGCCCGACACCACTTTGCCGAGCACCGCCGAGCTGCGGGACCGGGCGCGTGCCGCACTGGAGCGGGTCGGTGTCACGCTCGTCGAAGGCGACGGCTTCGCCGCGCGGACGCCGATCACCGGCGAGGACCTGTTCAGGCTGAAGGTGACCACCGCCGAGGAGGCCGACGACGTCGTCGCCGCGGCGGCCGAAGCGTTCCGGTCCTGGCGGACCACTCCGCCACCGGCACGGGGCGAACTGGTCCGGCGGCTGGGTGACCTGCTGCGCGAGCACAAGAGCGAACTGGCCGACCTGATCACGATCGAGGCGGGCAAGATCCGGTCCGAGGCGCTCGGCGAGGTCCAGGAGATGATCGACATCTGCGACTTCGCGCTCGGCCTGTCCCGCCAGCTCTACGGCCGCACGATCGCGTCGGAGCGGCCCGGCCACCGGCTCACCGAGACCTGGCATCCGCTCGGCGTCGTCGGCGTGATCTCGGCGTTCAACTTCCCGGCCGCGGTGTGGTCGTGGAACACCGCGATCGCCCTGGTCTGCGGGGACACCGTGGTGTGGAAGCCGTCGGAGCTGACCCCGTTGATCTCGCTCGCGTCGTCCCGGCTGCTGGAGCGGGCCGCCGAGGACGCCGGCGTTCCGCGGGACGTGCATCGGCTGCTGCTCGGCGACCGGGCCCTCGGCGAACGGCTCGTCGGCGATTCCCGGGTCGCGCTGGTCAGCGCCACCGGTTCGACGCGGATGGGCAGGGAGGTCGGCCCGCGGGTCGCGGCGCGGTTCGGGCGGTCGCTGCTCGAACTCGGCGGGAACAACGCGACGATCGTCGCGCCATCGGCCGATCTCGATCTCGTGACCCACGGCGTCGTCTTCGCCGCCGCGGGCACCGCCGGACAGCGGTGTACCACGCTGCGCCGCCTGATCGTGCAAGACGACATCGCCGAGGAGCTGGTGACCCGGTTGGCCGCGGCGTACGAAAAACTGCCCATCGGCAACCCGTTCGACGACACCACGCTCGTCGGCCCGCTGATTTCCGTTCCGGCGCACGAGAAGATGCGCGACGCGCTTTCCCGGGCACAGGCCGAAAACGGCGAGATCCTCGCCGGGGGCAGGCGGCGGCTCGCGGAGGTCGCGCCGGACGCCGCCTACGTCGAACCGGCGATTGTGCGGATGCCCGGCCAGACCGGCGTTGTCCGCGAGGAGACCTTCGCGCCGATCCTGTACGTCCTGACCTACGACACGTTCGAGGAGGCGATCGCGCTCCACAACGACGTCCCGCAGGGCCTGTCGTCGTCGATCTTCACGCGGGACCAGCAGGAGGCCGAGCGGTTCCTCGCCTCGGACGGTTCCGACTGCGGTATCGCGAACGTCAACATCGGGACCTCGGGGGCGGAGATCGGCGGTGCGTTCGGCGGGGAAAAGGAAACCGGCGGTGGCCGCGAATCCGGCTCCGACGCCTGGCGGGCGTACATGCGCCGGGCGACCAACACCGTGAACTACTCGGGCGGGCTGACCCTGGCGCAGAACGTCAGCTTCCTCTGAGCAGCCCGCTGACGCCGGGCGGGAGCGAGCACGTCAAGGTGCGGTAAAGGAACCTTTACTTTTCGCTTCACGTTGTGGGGGTATGCGTGAGCCGACCACGATCGAACTGGACGGCCGTGACCTGCTCGTCGTGGCCGGGCTACCCGGAGCGGGCAAGACCACGATGCTGCGGCACGCCGCGGGTGAGCTGCCGGTGCTCGACTCCGACCAGGTGCGCCTGAGACTCCGAGAGGTGCTGCCCGGCTCGGTGGCCTATCGCTGGTACCGGCCGCTGGTGCACGCGGGCCACCGGGCGCGGGTCGTCGGGCGGGCGGCGTTGGCCGGCGGCCCGGTCGTCGTGCACGAGCCGGCCACCCGGGCTTCGACGAGGGCGCTGCTGGCCGCGCTCGGCAGGCTGACCGGGCGGCGGGTCCGCCTGCTCTGGCTGGACGCCACCGCCGACGAGGCGCTGGCCGGTCAGCGCGACCGCGGCCGCCTGATCCGGGAACGATCCTTCGCGCGGCATGTCCGGCGGGCGGCCAAGACCCGCGCGGCGCTGCTCTCCGGCAGTGTGCCGCGGGGCTGGCACAGTGCGCGTGTCATCACCCGTTCGGCGGCAACGGCGACGCGGCTGGTCGAGCGGGCGCCTGTTGTCCACAATGGACGTTCCGGGGCTAGGAACAGGCGGAGTCCGGCGTGATGACGCCGTAGTGCGCGGCGAGTGCGGCGTAGGCGGGGCCACGCCGCCGGGGCGCCCTGTCGATCAGGCGGCGCAGGGTACCCGCCCCGAGCGGCTGATAGCGGACCCAGTCCGGCGCGAGGTCCCGCGCTTCGGCAAGCCACCCGACCGCCTCCTTGTCGCGGTGCAGTTCGGCGGCGGCCGCGGCCAGGAACAACCGGTGCCCGGCCTCCCAGAACGCCGGGACGTCGCCGGACGTTTCGGGGACGGCGTCGGCGAGATGAAGCGCTTCCTCGGGGTCACCCGACCGGACCGCGCAGTCGACGCGGTGCAACGCCGCCACCCGGGGGCCGAAGATCGCCGCCTCCGTCGCGGTGTCGCCGCGGGAACGCGTGGCGGCGGCGTTCGCGGTCACGAGCAGATCCTCGGCGCGGTGCGGGGCGCCGGCGGTGAGCGCCGCGGTCGCGGCATTGAACAGCAGATTGCCGAACACGCCCGCCCGCACCGGATCGCGGTCGAGCATGCGGGGCTCGATCGCGGCCGCGGCGGTGGTGGCCACCCGCTCGGCGTCACCGGCGCGGCCCTGCCGGACCAGCGTCCAGGCCAGGTACCGCAGGGAAATCGCCGTTTCGACGTCGGGCGCGTCGGATTCCCTCGCCGCCGTCACGGCCTTCGCCGCCGACGAGTAGGCGAGGTCGTCGAAGCCGAGCCTGCCCGCTATGCCCGCGCCCAGCCGGTAGGCGGTGGACAGCACGCGGTGCGCCCCGGCGCGTTCGTCGTCGGCGGTGTCCCGGACGACGCGGCGGGCGTCGGTCAGCACGGCAGGCAGCGCGTGCAGGAGCTGCCCGTGCAGGCCGTCGACGTAGGCGCGCCACGCCGCGTGGGCACTCGCCGTCAGTTCGGGCAGCGAGAGCAGCTCGGTGGTGTCGGCGAAGTCGTCGAGCCCGGGGACGTGGGAATCCGTGTTGATCGCGCGTCGCAGCGGGGTGATGTCGACGTCGCGGGAATGCGGCGCGGTGAGGTTGCCCAGCAGCGCGTCGACGGATACGCCGAGCGCGGCGGCGAGCTTGCGCAGGGTGGCTGGCCTGCTGGTCTTGCGGGTGCCCTGCTCGATCCTGGCGACCGTGTCGACCCCGACCGACGCCGCTTCCGCGAGCTGTTCTTGCGACATATCCCTCGCCTTGCGGAAACGGGCGAGATTTTCCGCCAGTGAAGCGGTTGTCGTCATTTCTTCCTCCGGCGGTGCGCGGCAGGAGGACGACCCTATCGCTGTGCGCGCACCCCGTTGTCGCAGATGGCCAAAGTTCGAGTGTGGGCCGCTTCGAGTGCGATGGCCAGACGGCGAGCGAGTGACGGTTTGAGCCGGGTGGCGGCATCCGCGAGCGAAACGAGCTCCGCGGACAGTATTTCCGGATCGGTGATCTCGAGCGCTTTGACCTCGGCCTCGGAAATGGTGCCGCCGTCGAAGATGAAAGCGAGACCTTCCGGCATCCGGTCGCTGGTGGGCATGTAGTCGATGACCAGCAGATCGCCCGGAGCGGCGGTGACGCCCAGTTCCTCGCCGACTTCGCGGGCCGCCGTCCGCCACGGCGATTCCTCGGCCTCGCACGCGCCGCCGGGAATGTCCCAGTGCGGTTTGTAGGAGGGCTCGACCAGCAGCACCCGGTCCGCGTCGTCGTAGTAGAGGACTCCCGCGGACATTCGCTTCCGGTTCAGCGAACGGACGTACTCGTCGAACGGCAGGAGGTCCACGTCGCCGAGGCTACCGCCGGAAGACCCGATCGGGTGCTCTATGCCTCCGACGCACAGATCACTTTCCGATGCCGGGCCAATTGATGGTCACAGGCAGTGTTTCTTGTCATCACTCTGCGCCAGAGTTGCTCGTATGATGACACGAAGAGAGCACTTCGGGAGCTGCCCGGGAGGCCGGGCGTGACAGACCAGTGGCGTGTCTCGGATTTCAAGAACTCGGGGGCTCCGCCGGTGGAGACGGACCCCGAACTGTTGCGCAAGCTCGCCGAGGACCGTGCGCGGGCGGCCGAAGCCGCCCGGCCGAGCGGCGAGACCGGCCGATGAGCGCGCTGATCTACCTCAACCTCGACGCCGTCCATCCCGTCATCGACGGCCGCTGGCATCGTGCCCGGCTGACCAGCGTCCCCCGGCCGGGCGAACAGATCACGATGCTGTGCGGTGTCACCGCGGACGCGGAGTTCGAAGGGCCGAGGGAGCACGAGGTCCACGGGGTGCCGAAACAGTGCTGGGACTGCGATCTCGTGTACCGGCGTGAACACGGCATCGACGTACTCCCGCAGCATCCGGGCATCCCGCGGGCCGAGCCGGGCCGGGGCGCCCGGCGGAGAAGAAGCGAATCCCGGTCACGGTGACCGGCGGGTCGGGCCGGTGACGCGCCGGCTCGTGCCATGATCGACCGCTGTCAGTGGTGTGCGGTGACATCAGCGGTCCGATGGCGCGAGTCTGGAGACGTTCGGTATGGCTACGACCCGTGGGTCCGGCGCGCGTGGCGGCACGGCGCAGCCGGAGCTCAACAGCGGGATCCTCCCGGGGAACGTGCACGCCGACGACTGGGTGATGTTCACGCTCTCGGTGGTTTCGGTCGGCCTGCTGGGCTTCATGCTGCTCAGCCCGCCTTCCTACCGCGCCGGGATGGTGATCTTCTACGTCGACTGCGGCGTGTGCGCGGTGTTCTTCCTCGAATTCCTGTGGCGCTGGCGCAAACGCGGCTGGGACGTGCGGTTCCTGGTCCGCAACTGGTACGAGCTGTTCGCGATGATCCCCGTGGCGCATCCGGCGATGAGCGCGCACCGGTTCGTCGTGGTCGTGCTGCTGCTCGTCCGCATCGGCCGCGCCGCCGACCGGGCGCTCGGCGAGCAGTTCACCTACCGGCTCGTGGACAAGCTGTCCGAGCCGATCGTGCAGGCCATCAAGAAGCCCGTGACGATCGCGGTGCTCGACGAGGTGGTCAAGGTGCTGGAGACCGGGAACTATCCGGAGAACCTCGCCAAGTCGCTCAGCGAGAACCGGGCCGAGCTGCAGGCCATCATCCGGGAGAAGCTGAGTGAGGACCCGCAGCTGGGCAAGCTGCGGCGGCTGCCCTTCCACGACGAGATCGTGCGCAGCGCGGTGGACACCTCGTTCCGTGTGATCCTCGAGGTGCTGCTGGACCCGAGGATCGACGACTTCTTCTCGGCGGTCGTGCGCGACAACCGCGAACAGATCCGGCGAGCCGTGGAACTGGGCCTCAACGAGGAGGATTCCGCGGAGAAGGAGCGGTTGCTGCGGGTGCGGACGCAGCGTTCGGCGGGCCGGGAGTTCGACGAGCAGCACCGCGGGCCCGGGGCGTGACGCGGTCGCGTGTCATCGGGAATTCATCCGCCGTCGGCAGGATCCGGGTGAACGTCGGTCACCTGGAAGGAAACGATGGTCCAGCAGCGTATGCGGTTCTTACCCGGGCTCGTGGCGGTCGCCCTGCTCACCGGATGCGGACCGGAGGCCGTGGACGGCGCCCCGGCTCCCGCCCCGGCCACCACGGAAAGCAGGCCGGTCGACTCGGCGGCGATGGCGCCCACGCTCCGTGAGGGTGAGAACGTCACCTTCCGCTCGGTGGTGCCGGGCACGTATCGCGCTCATCCCGGGGACATCGTGCTGTTCGCCCCGCCGCCCGCCTGGCGGGTGGGCGACGGGCACCGGATGATGCTGCGTGTCGTCGCGTCCGGCGGCCAGACCGTGGTGTGCTGCGACCCGGCGGATCACATGCTGGTCGACGGCACGCCGCTGGACGAACCGTATGTCCACGCGAAGCCGGGCGAGGCCGACGGCGGGCAGCGGCGGTTCGGCCCGGTCATGATCCCGGAGAACAGCCTGTGGCTGCTGGGTGACAACCGCGCCGAAGCGGCGGACTCGCGGGTCCGGGGTGCGGGCGGGCCGCGTGGCGCGGTCCCCGCCGGGAACGTCATCGGCGTCCTGGACCCACCGCGGTAGGCAGCGCCTATTCCGGCGGCCGCGCCTGGCCCGCGGCGCGGCGGAGTTCGGTGGCGAGGACGGCGGCCTGGGTGCGGCGCTGCATGCCGAGTTTGCCGAGCAGGCGGGAGACGTAGTTCTTGACGGTCTTCTCGGCCAGGAAGAGGCGCTCGCCGATCTCGCGGTTGGTGAGTCCCTCGCCGATGAGGTCGAACACGGCGCGTTCCTGCTCGGACAGGGCGGCGACGGGGTCGCTGGTGTCGCGTTCCTTGCGGATGCGGTTGAGCAGCGCGGCGGTGGTGCGGCTGTCGAGCAGCGAGCCGCCGGAGGCGACGGTGCGGATGGCGGAGACGAGGTCGTTTCCGAGTACCTGCTTGAGCACGAAGCCCGCGGCGCCGGCCATGATCGCGTTGAACAGGGCCTCGTCGTCCGCGTAGGACGTGAGCATCAGGCAGCGCAGGCCCGGCACGGTGGAGAGCAGTTCGCGGCACAGTTCGACGCCGTTGCCGTCAGGCAGGCGGACGTCCAGGACCGCGACGTCGGTGTCGCTGCCGGGAATCCGGGTCAGCGCTTCGGCCGCGGAAGCGGCTTCTCCGGCGATCTCCAGGTCGGGCTCGCTGCCGAGCAGGTCGGCCAGGCCACGCCGGACGATTTCGTGATCGTCGACCAGGAACACCCGGGTCACCACGCACCACCTCCAAGCAACGGACGTCGTGCCATGACGGTACTCGCCCGGAAGCACGCTGAGCCCAGCGACAAAGTCACCGGGCGAAGGGACTTCGTGCCCTAGCGGCGACGGCCGTCGCCGCCACCGGCGCCGCGGTCGTGCGATCCCCGCGGAGTTCGTGTTCCTCTTGACCTCGGGTCCTGTGATATCCGCTTTTCCTGCGGGATCGCACGGGCCGGTGTTCCGGAGTTCCGGGGATTCACGGTACCCCGCGGAAAATTCGCCGGGAATTCCGGAATACGAGAGCGCGGGGCCCGGTGAAAATCTCAGGCGCGCGAGGCGGCCTCGATGGTCGGTTAATTCCCTCCCTTCGAAGGTGTCCGGGTTTTTCGAACCCTGCAATCCTGTGGCCGCCGGACGAATGCACCGCTCCCCACCGAACGTCCGGTGCGTGGCTGTCTCGCTTGTGTCGGTTGTCCGTTTAGGGCACTTGATTACGTATGGAGGGAATCGCTGTGCGCAGAATCCTGTTGGCAGCACTCGGCGCGTGCGCCGTGGTGTTCGCACTCGCCGTCCCGGCGTCGGCGTCGTCGTCGCCGGACACCGCCCAGCCGTCCATCATCGGCGGCGGTGACGCCACCGAAACGTATTCGTTCATGGTGGCGTTGAGCAACGGCTGCGGTGGCAGTCTCGTCGCTCCGCAATGGATCGTGACCGCCCACCACTGTGGAAGCGCTTCCCAGGGGCGCATCGGCTCCACACAGCACAGTTCCGGCGGCGAGGTCGGCCGGATCGACCGCACCATCACCAACCCGGGTACCGACCTGACCCTGATGCACCTTTCGCAGCCCGCCCGGTCGGCCCCGGTCCGGATGGCCGACAGCAACCCCGCGCCGGGCACCAGCGCCCGTCTGCTCGGCTGGGGCTGCCTGAGCTGGCCCAGCTGCCAGACTCCGGAGACGCTGCAGGAAATCGACCTCACCGTTCTCGACAGCGGTTCGTGTGCCGAGGGTGGCGGCGGCGCCGAGGACGTCTGCATTTCCGGGGACTACGCGCATTCCGCCTGTCACGGTGACTCCGGCGGTCCGGCGGTCGTCGGCTCCTCGGGCAATTGGACGCTCGTGGGCGAGACCCACGGGCCGGGCGACAACGGGGGCGAGTGCGCGACGAGCACGCTCTACACCGGCATCGCCCAGTACCGCTCGTGGATCGACGGGCAGATCGGCGGTTTCGCGGGAGGCACGCGATGAACCGGCGTCGTTTCGCCTACGCCGCGACCGGTCTGGCGGCCGTCCTGCTCCCGCTCTCGGGCGTCCAGGCGGCGACCGCCGCCGAAGCCTCGCCGCTGGTGGTGAACCTGTACTACGACGCCTCGGACGCACCCGACTACCAGGCCGAGGCCACCCAGGCCGCGGCGAACTGGAACGGCGCGGTGCACAACGTGCATCTCGACGCGGGCGGCGCCGCCACGATCCTGATCCACGAGGTGACCGGCGGCGGTTCGTACACGCAGACCGACGGGCACGGCAGGGGCGACATCTACATCGACACCGAGCAGGTGGCCGAGGGCAACGATCCCACCCGGATCCTCGCCCACGAGATCGGGCACAACCTCGGTCTTCCCGATCACTACACCGGTCCCTGTTCCGAGCTGATGTCCGGCCACGGGCCAGGGATCTCCTGCAAGAACGCGATTCCCGACGCGCGGGAACGCGCGCAGGTCGACGAGAACTTCGCCAACGGATTCGCCGCCGCGGCGGCCAACGGCATGCGCGTCTACCGCTGAACCGCACCGCTCGACGGCGCCGTCCGTACCGGACATCGGGTACGGGCGGCGCCCTCGTTTCCCGGCCCGGCCAATCCGCGTCCGGCATCCGTGACGAATGTCCGGTGGAGGTGTCGGTCCGGCGGGGGCCGATGCGGGCGGTGAGGACGAGCATGGGTGAGCGCGTGGGATTTTCCGCGCCCGGAAACGGTGAACGGACGGCGGGCACCGAGCTCGCGGAGCTGGTGCAGCGGGTCGGCGCCGGGGACGAGGCCGCGTTTTCGCGACTGTACGACGCGGTGTCGGGCGCGGTGTTCGGGCTGGCCGTACGGGTGATGCGGGACCGGGCGCAGGCCGAGGAGGTCGCGCAGGAGGCGCTGGTGGACGTCTGGCGCCGCGCGGCGCGGTACTCGCCGGAGCGGGGGAACGTCATGGCGTGGGTGCTGATGATCACCCACCGGCGGGCGGTGGACCGGCTGCGTTCGGAGTCCGCGGCGGACGAGCGCGAGGAGCGCGCCGGTGTGCTCGACCGGCAACGGCCGTTCGATTCGGTGACCGAGTCGGTGCTGGCGAACCTCGAACGCGAGCGGGTGCGGGGCTGTCTGTCGGCGCTGACCGGGTTGCAACGGGAGTCGATCGTGCTGGCCTACTTCAACGGCTACACCTACGCCGAGGTTGCCGAAGTGCTCCGCGCCCCGGCCGGGACGGTGAAGACACGGATCCGCGACGGGTTGATCCGGCTGCGGGACTGCCTGGGGGTGGGACGATGAACGCCGACGTCCACACCTTGACCGGCGCGTACGCGCTCGACGCCGTCTCGGAGACCGAACGGATCGCCTTCGAGCGGCACCTCGCCGACTGTGCGACGTGCCGTCAGGAGGTCTTCGAACTCAGGGAAACCGCCGCACGGCTGGGTGTGGCGTCGGTGGTGGACCCACCGGCCCTGCTGCGTGCGGCCGTGCTCGACGGGATCGCCCGGACGCGGCAGCGGCCGCCGATCGTGACGGCCGAGGACGGCAGGCCCGCGCGGCGGTGGCGGCGCTGGGCCGTCGCGGCCGCGGCGGCGGTCGTCGCCGGGGTCGTCATGGCGGGACCGGGGCAGACGCCGGATCCCGCAGAGCGGTACGAGGCGGCGGTCGGCAGCGTGCTCACCGCGCCCGACGCCGTCACCCTGCACGGCACCGGATCGGGGGCGGGCACGCGGGTCGTGGTTTCGCGAGCGCGAGGTGAGATCGTCGTGCTGGCGGCGGGGCTGCCCGCGCTCGATCCGGCCCGGGTGTACCAGGTGTGGCTGATCGGCCAGGACGGTCCGCGTTCGGCCGGCCTGCTGACCGGGCAACAGGCCCCTCTGGTACTCACGGCGATACCTCAGGGAGCCGACCGGGTGGGGATTACCGTCGAGCCCACCGGTGGCTCGGCGCGTCCGACCACTCCGGCCGTCACGATGATTTCCCTTGTCTGACGCGGATTACGTCTAGATATCCACAAAGGACATAAGATCACCCGTATGGGTGGCAATCCTTTTCGGGCGCGCCAACGAATTACTCACAGCACGATCCACTACAGGGCAGTGCATCGCACAGTGGAGGGATTCACGTGAAGATTCGTCTCGCCGGGACCGCGGTCGCCGTCGCCGGTGTTTTCTCGGTCGCCGCCTGCGGCGGTGGAAGCGCTTCCCCGGGCAGCGGTTCGAGCGCTCCCGCTCCGTCGAATCCGGCGAGCGCGCCTGCGGCGGCCGCCGGTGTCACCACGAACGCCGACGTGTTCGGCCCGGCGTGTTCCCAGCTGCCACAAGGGAACGCGCCCGGCAGCCTGGACTCGATGGGGCCGATGCCGGTGGCGAGCGCGGCGTCGACGAACCCGTTGCTGACCAAGCTGGTCGCGGCGGTGAAGGCGACCAACCTGGTCGACACGCTCAACAGTCAGCAGGCGATCACCGTGTTCGCCCCGGCGGATCCGGCGTTCGCCGCGCTGGGCGACGCGAAGTTCAAGGAGCTGGCGGCGAGCCCGGACAAACTGGCCCCCATCCTGCAGTACCACGTCTCCGGGAAACGCTACGACGCCAAGGGACTCGCCGCGGCGGGCAGTGTCACCTCCCTCGACAGCACGGGAGGGCCACTGAAGATCGAGGGTTCCGGCGAGACCATGACGGTCAACGGCGCCAAGATCCTCTGCGGGAACATTCCGACCCGGAACGCCACCGTTTTCGTCATCGACAAGGTTCTCGCCCCGGGGACGAACAAGTAATCCGTCGCGCGGAAAGGAGAAGTCATGACGAACGCGCCGCGTTCCCTGCTCACCGCGCGAGCCGCCGCACAGATCGTCGCGGTGGGAGTGGGTTCGGTCTTCCTGCTCGTCGGGATCCTGGGATTCGTCCCCGGTGTCACGACCGGAATGGACGGCTTCACGATGTTCGGGCATCACTCGACGGCGTTGCTGCTGGGCGTGTTCTCGGTTTCGGGCCTGCACAACGTCGTGCACCTGCTCTTCGGCGTCGCCGGACTGGCGCTGGCCCGCAGTGCGGGCGGGGCCAGGGGCTTCCTGCTCGGCGGGGGAGCGGTCTACCTCGTGCTGTGGTTGTTCGGCCTGATCGTCGATCAGGGCAGTGCCGCCAACTTCGTCCCGGTCAACACCGCGGACAACTGGCTGCATCTCGCTCTCGGTGTCGTGATGATCGCGCTCGGTGTGCTCACCCGGCAGCGGGTGGCGAGCACGCGGTGATCGCCGGGCGGCCCGGTCCGGCGAACGGGTCGGGCCGCCGTGGCGCTCGGGCGGATGTTCATCGGCGGCCTCGTGTTCGGGGCCGCCATGTGGTATCCCGGGAGTCGTCGACGATGACGGGCTGAACCGGGGGCCGCGATGGCTTGGGCACGGGAACCGACCGAGCCGGAACGGGTCGAGATCACCCGGAAGGCCGCACGTGCCCGCGTCGAACTCGGGCTTCGGCGTTACGCCTCCCCGCGCCGTGTCGTCCGGGCGGTCGCGAAGCGGATTTCCCGGCGTCGCACCACTTGTCTCGGTGAGGACGAGCTCGTCGCGGAGGCCACGGCGCTCGGATACCTGCTCGGCGAGCAGTGGCGGTTGAAGCTCGGCTGGCGGTGGCGGTACGTCACCGACGGTGCCTGGCAGGGCTTCGCGGTCACCACAGCGGACGAACAGCTCGTCTATCCGTGTGTCAGCCGGGTGATGACGATGCTCGCCGACCAGAACGAGGAAGTGAACGTGGTGACCGTGTTCAAGATGGTCGCCGCGGGCAACATGCCGCCAGCCCGCCCGTCCGGCTTCCAGTGGCTGAGCTGAGCCTCGCGCTTCCGTCCACTTCGGACACCGCGATCGGTGTCATCCGACGGCGTACTGGGCCACGCCGTCGCCGAACGACCAGTCGATCGGCTCGTTCTCGGTCAGCCGGACGAACACGTTCCGCGGCTCGGTGCCCGCGTACTCCTCGGCGAGTTCGGCGATCCGGCGGTACAGCGCCTGTTTCTGCGCGGGCGTGCGCCCTCGCCGCATGGTGATCGAGACGAACACGAGGTCGTCGTCGCGGCGTATGCCGAGGTAACCGTCGTCGTAGCGCAGCGTGCCGCGGGTGCCGTCGTGACTGGTGAGGACCTGGAACCGGTCGTCGGCCGGGATGTCGATCGTCTCGGTCATCGCCTCGTGCACGGCGCGGCCGAGCGCGTCGAGCCGGGCGGTGTCCGCCTTGAGCGCGTCGATGCGGACGAAAGGCATGGCGGTGTTCTCCTTCGGTGGGGTGGGGGATCAGCGGGCGAGCAGGCCGAGGGCGCCGTCGACGGCCTTGGCGTACACCGTGGCCGAACCGGCGGCGCGGGCCAGGACGTAACCGCCCTGCAGTACGGCGACGAGTGCGGTGGCCGTCGCGGCCGGATCGAGTGCGACGTCGAGTTCGCCGTTCTCCCGGCCTTCGGCGAGAAGCGCGGCCAGTTTGCCGGTGAGCCAGGCGAAGGTCTCTTCGACCGGCTTGCGCAGTTCGGGATCCGCCATGACGTCGGGGTCCTGGGTGAGACGTCCGACCGGGCAGCCCTTCAGCGCGTCCCGTTCCCGCCGCAGGTAGGCGGTGACCCGGTCGAGCACGGGGCCAGGACCGTCGAGTTCGGCCTCGGCCCTGGCCCGCAGATCCGCCGCGCTCCGGTCGATGGCGGCCAGCGCGAGGTCGGGCTTGCCCTGGAAGTGGTGGTACATGCTGCCCTGCCCCGCGCCGGACCGCTCCTGGATCGCCTTCGGGCTGGTGCCCACGTAACCGCGTTCCCACAGCAGTGCGCGCGTGCTCTCGATGAGCCGCTCCCTCGTGTCCATGCCCTCAGTATACATACTAGTAGGTACAGGCCGGAGGGCGTCGGCCTGGGGGTATCCATCGGCCTTGTCGGGGCACCCGATCTTTGTGTTTCCCAGCGCCCGGTTCCGCTGCCTAGCGTGGGGACAGGCCCGGAAATTCGCCGGGTGCAAGGGAAAAAGGAGCGGATCGATGACGGAACACACATTGCGGGGCAAGGTCGCGGTGATCGCCGGGGGTGCGAAGAACCTGGGCGGGCTGACGAGCACGACGTTCGCGGACGCCGGTGCGAAGATCGTGATCCACTACCACGGCGACGGTTCCGAAGCGGACGCCGAGAAGACCGCCGACGCGGTGCGCGCCGCGGGTTCGCAGGCGGTCGCCGTGCAGGCGGATCTGACGCGGGTCGGGGAGGTGCGGCGGCTGTTCGACGCCGCGGTCGACGAGTTCGGCGGCGTCGACGTGGCGGTGAACACGGCCGGGATGGTGCTGCGCAAGCCGATCCTGGAGACCACCGAGGACGAGTACGACACGATGCTGGCGATCAACGCCAAGGCCGCGTACTTCTTCCTTCAGGAGGCGGGCCGCAGGCTCAACGACCACGGCAAGATCATCAGCCTGGCCACCTCCCTGCTGGCCGCCTACACCGACGGCTACTCCACCTACGCCGGCGGCAAGGCACCGCTGGAGCACTTCACCCGCGCGGCGTCCAAGGAGTTCGCGGCACGCGGGATCTCGGTCACGAACGTCGCCCCCGGGCCGATGGACACCCCGTTCTTCTACCCGCAGGAGACCCCCGAACGGGTGGAGTTCCACAAGTCCCAGGCGCTGGGCAACCAGCTCACCAGGATCGAGGACATCGTGCCGCTGATCCGGTTCCTGGCCACCGACGGCTGGTGGATCACCGGTCAGACGATCTTCGCCAACGGCGGTTACACCACCCGCTGACCACGCCACGCGGCGCCGGATGGGTGATGATCGACGGGTCGTCCGGCGCACGAGAAGGAGCAGGAAATGACGCAGCAACCGACGAACCCGGTCGTCAAGGCGTTCGTGACCGCGATCAACGCCGGGGACAGGGCCGCGTTCGACGCCCTGCTGACCGACGACGCGAGCATGTCCGACGACGGCTCGGACCGGGATCTGGCCGCGTGGGTGGACAAGGAGATCTTCTCCGCGGACGGGCGGATGGCCGTCGAGTCCGAAGAGGACGGTGGAATGGCACTGGTGGCCACGTTCACGAACTCGACGTGGGGCGCGATGCGGACGCGCTGGCGGTTCACCGTGCGGGACGGCAGGATCGCCCGGTTCGACACCGGGCAGGCTTGACCCCGCCGCCCGGCGGGCGAGCGGAACGCGCGGGAGGGTGAGATGGGCTTGGATCTGCGCAAGCTGGACCATCTGATCGCCGTGGCCGAGGAAGGCAGTTTCACCCGCGCCGCCGCGCGTCTGCACCTTTCCCAGCAGGCGCTGAGCACCTCGATCCGCACCCTCGAACGCGAGGTCGGCGTTCCGCTGCTGGACCGCGACGCCACCGGCGTCACCGCGCTGCCCGCCGGGCTGGCCCTGATCGAGGACGCCCGTGTGCTGCACGGCGTCGCCCGGTCCGCCGTCCGGCGGGCGCGGCGGATCGGCCGGGGAGAGGCCGCGACGCTGCGGATCGGGCACACCCCGGCGGTGACCGGCGAGGAGGTCACCGCGTTGCTCCGGACCGTGCTCGTGGAACTGCCCGACCTGCGCACCGAGGTGAATCAGCGGTATCCCGGCCAGCTCGTCGAGCAGCTTCTCGGTGGCGAGCTGGAGATCGGGCTGTGCCGGGGAACGCGGCCGCCGCACGGGCTGACGCGCACCACGCTGGCCAGGCACCGGCTGGCGATAGCCGTCGACGCGGACCACCCGCTCGCCGGCCGGGACCACGTCGACCTGCCCGAACTCGCCGGCGAGCAGCTCGTGGTGTGGGGCGAACCCGGCCGGTCCGGCTACACCGATCTCCTGCTCGACCACTGCCGCGGGGCCGGGTTCGAACCGCGCGTCACCCGGAACCCGATCCAGGGCACCCCGCCGGTCACCGCCGTGCTCGGCACCCGGCACGTCGCCTTCGTGACGGCGCGGCCCGGCACTGTCGCGGATGGGCGCGTACACGTCCTCGAGGTGCGGCCCGCGATCCACGCGCCGCTGCACGCACTGTGGAATCCGCACACAAGCAGCGAGATCCGCGACGAATTCCTCGCCTCCAACGGTCAGTGACGGCGGTCGTCGTCCAGATCGGTCGAGGTGATGGTGGCAGGCCAGGGTCGCGCGGAAGAATGCGCACCGATGCCATCCGGGCGGAAGGTGAGCGATCGTGAGTTCCCGCGACCAGACCGAAACGGAAACGCGCCTGCAGCGGAGGGATCGGTGGTCGCGGTGGCAAGGCGAGCGTCGTGCCCAGATTTTGACGGCCGCGCGGGAGGTGTTCCTGGCAGACGGCTATCACGCCGCGCCCATGGACGAGATCGCCGCACTGGCCGGTATCACCAAGCCGGTGCTGTACCGCCACTTCGAGGGCAAGCTCGAGATGTACCTGGAACTGCTGAACGTGGTCGGTGACCACCTGGTCGAGACCGTCGGCACGGTGCTGGCGGCCACGGCGGGCGGCGCCGAAGAACGGGTGCGCGCGGTTACGCACGCATACCTCGAATTCGCCACCGGGGGCGACGGGGCAGGGCGGCTGCTGCTCGATTCCGACGTGCGCGGGGAACCTGCGGTACAAGAGGTACTTCGCCGCGTGGAGCGGGAAGTCGCCGAGGTGGTCATCGACGCTGTGGCGGCCGACGACGCACTCGACCAGGAGCAGCTTGCGCTCCTCGGTGCGATGCTGACCGGCGCCATCGACTCGGCCGTCCGATTGTGGCGTGACAGCGATTCGGCCTCGTTCGATCGGCAGGAGGCCGAGCGGTTCATCGCGCGGGTGGCCGGGCATGCTGCCACCGGGGCACTGGCCCCGGTGGCACAGCGGACCGCCGTGACGGAGTTGGACCGGCGTTACGCGGCGGCCCAGGAAGGGCGGCGGCACCTGGTCCAGTCCGGGCCGGTCGAGCCCGCCGTCGTCCGTCCGGTACCGGTGTCGGTCTACCTGGAGTCCGGGGCTGACGCGGACGAGGTTCGCCAGGCGGTCCTGGAGGTGCTGGACGCGTCCGGGATCGAGATCGTCGAGGAACGGCCACCGGTCATCGGTTCGTGGTTCAAACTGATGCTGGGGCGCACGAAGAAAGCGGTGACCTCGGCCGAGATGGCGGACATCATGACGCGCATCGAGCGCGCGATCGAGATGCCCACCCTGCACAAGCCACAGGCGGAGATCGACGCGGCGCGGGCCGACGCGGTCGCGAAGTTGATCACCGCGCTCGGCTCGGAGCAGAACGCCTGCATCCAAGCCGGTTCGGTGTTCCTGCTGAAGGTGGACGGCGCCATCGCCGCCCGGAATCTTACCCAGCGTGAGATGGCCTTCCTCGAACGGAACTCCTGGCTGCTGGGCTCGCCGCGAGAGGTGCTCGCCGCACTGGACGAACAGGCACACAGCTCGCGGAAGGCGGACCAGGTCACCGTCGAGGACGGCGCGGCGCGGGTCACCGTGCGACGTCCCGACGACCAGGGCTGCGTCGGTCTCACCGTCACCGTGGACGGTGGCCCGGCGAACAGCTACGAAGTCAGTTTCGGCCAGCGAAACGGCCGAGTTCCCTTGTCCCCAGGGGTGACCCACGTCCACGCGGACCACACCGGCAAGGCTGTGCTGCGCGAGCGGGAGCTGACCATCACGGTCAACCGGCTCACCGACGCGGTGGGTGAGATCGAGCTGGTACTGGCGTCCCGTGACGGCCGGGCGACCAGCTACGAACTCGATTTCGCCTGACCGGCACGCTCGCAGCGAGCCTGTTCTCAAGTCCGAGCGGCGGTTCAGTCCGGGAGCGAATGTCAGCGCAGCAGGGCGCCGAGCCGCCGTGCGGCGTCGACCACGGCTTGGCCGAGCCGCTCTTCGTCCGGTGCCTCGAACAGGGACAGGCCGATGCTGATGCCCCCGGCCGGGTCGCGCTGCGGGACCGTCGCGGAGATGCCGATGACCGAGGGCGCGATTTCGCCGTAGGACACGGCGAAACCCCGTCCGCGTGCTCGCGCGATCTCGTCCCGTTCGTCCGGCGTCGCGGGGGCGGCGGCCAGCATCGCCAGCCCCGCCGAGCCGCGGTCGATCGGGTCGACCTGCCCCGGCCGGAAACTGACGTGCATTCGCGCCTGCCGCGGCTCGACGATCATCAGCATCCGGACCTGCCGTTCGTTCTCGCGGACCACCAGATGTGCGGTGGACTGCGCCAGTTCCGTCAGCTCTTCGAGGATCGGCCGGGCCAGCGTGCGCAGATCCTGTTCGACCGGCTCGGCGAGCCGCACCAGCCCGTTGCCCAGCGAGATGCGCTTGAAGCGGTCGCGGCGGCACAGCTGGTGCGCTTCCAGCGTGCGCACCAGCCGATGGGCGACCGTGCGGTGGACGCCGATCTCGTCGGCGATCTCGGTGAGCGTCAGTCCCCGCGGGTGCGTCACGAGCAGTTCGAGGATCTCCAGTCCGTTGTGGAGGGTTTTCGACATACCCGAGTCGAGCTGGACAGGGTTTTCGGACATGACGCTCCTCTTGACGGGCCCGCGGAAGCCGACCTACTGTTTCCGCAGTTCGCACGATGCGTGCGATAATAGCACGTCGAGCGGGACGTGCAAGCCGTGGAGGTAGGCCGTGCCACCAGATGTTGTCGTCGACGTCGATCCCGAGACGCTCGCCCGCGTCCACCAGCTTTACGGTGCGCAGAGCCATTTCATCGACAACGGCCACGCTCGGGCGTGGGCGGGCACCTTCACCGTGGACGGCGAGTTCCACTCGCCGAGCTACCCGGCACCCGTCGTGGGAACGGCGGAGCTGACCCGGTTCGCCGAGCGGTTCTTCACCGGCGGGCAGGAAGCCGGGGAAGTCACCCGGCACGTCATCACGAACGTCTTCGTGGTGCCCGCCGGGCCGGAGGCGGCCACCGCGTACGCCTATCTGCAGATCGTGGCCACCCCCGTGGGTGGGCCGTCACGGTTGGTCCGCCAGACCACGATCACCGACGAACTGGTCCTCGACGCCGGGGCCTGGCGGATCCGCCGCCGGACCGTGCGTCGTGACGATGAACAGGAGAGCACTCGATGAGCGAAATCGGACGTGTGCGGCACGAGCCGGCGACCGCGGTCTACCCGGAGTTCCCGGGCAAGGTCGCCGTGGTCACCGGCGCGGCACAGGGGATGGGCGCGCGGTTCACCGCGGCGCTGGCCACTCGCGGCGTCCACGTGGTCGGTGCCGACATCGACGAGGCGCGGATGGCGGCCACCGCCGAGGAGCTGAACCGCGAGCTGGCGGCCGGTTCGGTGCACGAGAAGCCCGGCCTTGTCATCGGCACCCGCGCCGACGTCACCAAGGCCGAGGACCACGAGACCGTGGCGCAACTGGCGCTGGACCAGTTCGGCCGCCTCGATTTCTGGGTCAACAACGCGGGAATCTTCCCGTTCGCGCTCGCGGACGAGATCTCCGCCGAACAGATCGGCGCGACGCTTTCGGTCAATGTGGAGGGTGTGCTGTTCGGTGCGCAGGCCGCCGCGCGGCACATGGAGCCCGGCGGCGCGATCGTCAACATGTCCTCGGTTTCCGCGGTGCGGGTGCGGCGGGGCCGGGGCGCCTACTGCACCTCCAAGGCCGCGGTCGCGCATCTGACCGAATCGCTCGCCGTGGAGTTCGGTGACCGCGGCATCCGGGTCAACGCGCTGGCTCCCGGCTACGTCGACACCGAGATGACCCGCTGGGTCAAGGAGGATCCGGCCGCGCTCCAGCACGCGCTGGACGTCGTGCCGCTGCACCGGCTCGGCTCGCCGGAGGAGGTGGCGGGCCCGCTGCTGTTCCTGTTGTCGGACAGCGCCCGGTACGTCACCGGGCACAGCATCGCCGTCGACGGCGGTTCGCGGCATGTCTGACGGGGAGTACCCGGACGTCGTGCTGATCACCGGTGCCGCCGCGGGCATGGGTGCCGGGCACGCCCGCGCACTCGCGGCCCGCGGTTCGCACGTATGCCTCGCCGACGTCGCGGACGCCGGTGCAGTGGCCGAGGAGATCATCGCGGCGGGCGGGTCCGCGTCCGCGCACCGGCTCGACGTCACCGAGCCGGGAGACTGGGCACGGGTGGTGGCCGGGATTCACGCCGCCCACGGCTCGCTCGGCGGCCTGGTGAACAATGCCGGGATCTCGCGGCGGCTGGAATTCCTCGACACCACCGACGAAATCTGGGAGCGGGTGCTGCGGGTCAACCTGTTCGGCCCGTTCCACGGCATGAAGGCCGTCGCGGAGCCGATGCGGGACTCGGGTGGCGGCTCGATCGTCAACATCTCCTCGATCTCCGGCCAGATCGGCTACTTTTCGCCCGCGTACTCGTCGAGCAAATGGGGACTGACCGGCCTGTCGAAATCCGCCGCCGGGAACTTCGCGCGCTGGGGGATCCGGGTCAACTCGGTACATCCCGGGTTGGTCGACACGGCGCTGCTGGCCGGATCCGACTCGTTCGTCGACGCCGCGCTCGCCAGCGTCCCCGCCGGGCGGATGGCGCGGCCGGAGGAAGTCACGGAGGCGGTGCTGTTCCTGCTCTCGGACCGCTCGAGCTACATGACCGGAAGTGAGGTCACAGTGGACGGAGGGCTCGTCTCGAACGGGCTGTACCACCGGATTCTCGCGGAAACGGGAGGAGACCTGTGAGCGAATACGACGTCGTCGTGATCGGCGGCGGGGGAGCCGGGCTGGCCGCCGCGGTCACCGCGGCCGAGCGGGGCGCCCGGGTACTGCTGTTCGAGTCCGAGCCGGAACTCGGCGGGTCGACGCAGCTGTCCGCGGGGATGTTCACCGCGGCGGGCACCAGCGTGCAGGCCGGGCTGGGGATCGAGGACTCACCGGAGAAGTTCTTCCAGCACTACATGGATCTCAACCACTGGATGCTCGAACCCGGCCTGGTGGCGGCGTTCTGCGCGCAGGCGGGCCCCGCGCTGGAATGGCTGATGGGCCTCGGCGTCGAGATCCCGGCGCGGGTCTCGGGCAACGCGCACATGCCGGGCCTGTGCCAGGCTGGAGTCGAGGACGTCTGGCGCGGGCACGTGCCGAAGGACCAGGGCTACGGCATCGTCGGAGTGCTGGCGAAGGCCGCCAGGAAACACCGCGTCGAGATCGTGCTCAACACCCGCGTGGACCGGCTGATCTCGGACCACGGCCGGGTCGCCGGCGTGGTCGCCGACGACGTCGAGGTGCGGGCCGGTGCCGTCGTGGTGGCCAGCGGTGGTTTCGCCCAGGACCCCGCGCTCCTGGCGCGGTACTACCCGGCGGCGTTGCGGGCGGGCGAGGATCTGTTCGTCGTCGCCGCGCAGGGCAGCCGAGGCGACCACCTTCGGTTCGGTGAACAGGTCGGCGCGGCGGTGACCGGCGACGGCTGGGGGCTGATGCTGCCGACGGCGTATTTCCAGCGGCTGCACCACTGGCAGTCCGGTTTCCCGCCGAAGTCGCGGATCCTCGTCAACGCCCGCGGCCGCCGGTTCATGGACGAGGACGCCTCCTACGCGGTCTCCAGCGGCATCATCGACGCGCAGAACGGTCCAGTGTGGACGGTCTTCGACGAGCGCGCCCGGCTTTCGCTGCCCGCCGGGTACGCGCATTGGGACGCCGACGCCGTGCTGCGCGAGGCCGAGGCAGGGCGGACCATCCGCGCCGACAGCCTGGAGAAGCTGGCCGAGCGCATCGGTGTTCCCGCCCCGGCGCTGACCACCACCGTGCGGCGGTGGAACGAGCATCTGCCCCAGGGAACCGACCCCGAGTTCCTGCGGCACCGCACACTGGCCAACAAGGGATCGGACACGCCACCGGCGCCGATCGGCGAGCCGCCGTTCTACGCGGCGCGCACGCTGCCCGCGGAACTGGTCTGCACCCACGCCGGGCTGGAGATCGACGCGCGCGGGGCCGTCCGCGACGAACTCGGCGACGTCATCCCCGGCCTGTTCGCGGCGGGCGAGGCGGGCGCGGGCGTGCTCGGCGAGCGTTACGTCGGCGGCGGCAACGCCGTCGCCAACGCCATCACCATGGGCCGGATCGCCGCCACGAACGCCTTTCCCGCCCGATGACCATCCGCCTCAACGACGAGGAGACAACCATGGACACCGACATCGGCAGCCGGACCGTCCGCAAGGTGACCAGACGCGTCCTCCCGCTGGTCGCCCTGCTGTACGTGTTCAACTACATGGACCGCTCGAACATCAGCTACGCCCAGCTCGGCATGCAGCGCGAACTGGCGATCACCACGGCCGTGTTCGGCACCGCGTCGGCGATCTTCTTCCTCGCCTACGTGGTCTTCGAGGTGCCGAGCAACATGATCATGAAGAAGCTCGGCGCGCGGGTGTGGCTCGCCCGCATCGCGATCAGCTGGGGCATCGTCACCGCCGTCACCGGGTTCGTGCAGAACGTCCCGCAGCTCTACATCGCGCGGATCGTGCTCGGTGTCGCCGAGGCAGGGCTCTATCCCGGGCTCCTGCTCTACCTGACATTGTGGTTCCGCGGCAAGGAACGCGGCCGCGCGATCGCGACGCTGGCGCTCGCCCAGCCGCTGGCCATGATCCTCGGCAGTCTCACCGGCGGGGTCATCCTCGATCACGTGCACTGGTTCGGGCTGGCGGGCTGGCGCTGGGTCTTCATCCTGCAGGGCCTGCCCGCGGTACTCATCGGCGTCATCGTGCTCGTCCTGCTGCCGAGCACTCCCGCTCAGGCGCGTTTCCTCTCGACGGAGGAGCGAACGTGGCTGCAGGGCGAGATCGACAAGGACTACGTGCCGGAGCAGAAGGAAACCTTCCTCGGCCAGCTGCGGATCATGAAGGACCGGCGGGTGCTGCACCTGGCCGTCGCCAACTTCTTCGCGGCGTGCGGGCTGTACGGGTTCACGTTCTTCCTGCCGCAGATCGTCAAGCAGATGGACTCCTCGTACTCGGCCACCAACATCGGCTTCCTCGGCGTCATCCCGTGGGTGGTCGGCGCGCTCGGCATGCTGCTGGTCGCCCGCAACTCCGACCGGACGGGCGAGCGGCGCGGGCACGTCATCGCGATGATGCTGCTGGCCGCGATCGGGCTGTTCGGGGCGATCCAGTTCCGGCACACGCCGGCGGCGGCGCTGATCTGCCTGTCGCTGGTGGCGGTCGGCGTGCTCGGCTACCTGGCTCCGTACTGGGCGCTCGCCTCGCGGATACTGTCCAAGGAGCACACGGCGGTGGGGCTGGCCGCGATCAACTCGATCGCCGCGCTGGGCGGGTTCTTCGGCCCCTACGTGATCGGCAAGAACGCGACCGCCGACAACGTGACCGTGGGGCTCTACTTCCCGATCGGCTGCCTGGTGGTCTGCGCCGTGATGCTCGCGTTCCTGCGGGTCTCCCGTGGTCCGCGCGAGACGCCGGTGTCAGGTAGTTTAGACGTTAACTACTTGTCCGGACGTTAGGGCGGGATCATGGCCGAGGGGGGGAGCCTCAAAAATGAGTTAGAAGAGAACCCCCCCCCCCCCCCCCCCCCCCCACTATGGGTAGAAAAAAAACAAGCCCCACCCCGGGACCACCACC